>JAFWRB010000051.1 GCA_017508845.1 Neisseriaceae bacterium
AATGAAAATACACTATATATTATATAGTAGAAAATTGTGCGAAATTTGAGTGGCAACAAAAAATGCCCAAACGCCACAGAATAAAATCGCTATTTGACCCGCTCAATCTATTTCAGGCTGCCTGAAACTTATTTTTGAGCATAATTTCGCTGCCCAAACAAAGCACTGCCTATGCGAATGTGTGTCGCCCCATATTCTACTGCCCACTGCCAGTCGCCCGACATACCCATAGACAGCGTATCTAATTTAAGCCCTTGATTATTCAGCGAAACAAACAACTCACGCATTTTTTGCATTTGTTGTCTAACGGTTATCTCATCTGCGTCTGATGGAACAGCCATTAAGCCACGCAAGTTTAATTGCGGTAATGTTTTGATATATTGACAAAATTCAAACACTTCGCCCACAGCCAAACCGTGTTTTTGCGTTTCGCCCGAAATATTAACTTCCACGCACACTTCTATGGGCGGTTTATTTTCAGGGCGTTGCTGCGACAGTCGCTCGGCAATTTTTTCGCGTGCAAGCGTATGCACCCAGTGGGCGTTTTCTGCCACAACACGCGTTTTATTCGACTGAATATCGCCGATAATATGCCAAATAATGCTTTCAGGCAGCCTGAAAACTTTTTCTTGCCACTCTTGAATATAATTTTCGCCAAAATGCCGCTGTCCCAAGTCATACAAGGCTTGAATATCGTCTGCGGGAAAGGTTTTACTCACCGCAATCAGACAAATATGTTCAGGCAGCCTATTCAATAAATTTTGGTAACGATTGCTCAAAGAAGTATCCATATCGATGACTTTTTTGCTTAAAAAGAAACAATTTTAACGATTTTTCCCATTATTTTGCCGATATTTATCACCCTTTTTGTCTTGCCGTGTTAATATCTGACAGTTGGAATTTCTTTTTTTATTGTCCTGAAATTGAGGCTGACTTATGCATATTACCGACTTATTAGCATTTGCGGTGCAAAATAAAGCGTCTGACTTACACATCAGTACAGGTTTGCCGCCGATGATTCGTGTGCATGGCGAAATGCGGCGTATTAACTTGCCTGCAACCACTACCGAAGATACTTTCGGTATGATTACCGACATTATGAACGACTCGCAACGCAAGGCATATCAACATAACTTGGAAACCGACTTTTCATTTGAGTTGTCTGGTGTTGCACGCTTCCGTGTGAATGCGTTTAATATTAATCGCGGTCCTGCGGCGGTGTTCCGTACCATTCCGTCCGAAGTATTGAGTTTGGAGCAATTAGACTGTCCCAAAATCTTCAAAGATATTTGCGATACCCCGCGTGGCTTGGTATTGGTAACGGGGCCTACTGGTTCGGGTAAATCTACCACGCTGGCGGCGATGATTGACTACATTAACGAAACACAACCGTGCCATGTTTTGACGATTGAAGACCCAATCGAGTTTGTGCATCAATCGAAAAAAGCCTTGATTAACCAACGCGAATTGCATGAACATACTCACAGTTTCGATAACGCCTTGCGTTCGGCTTTGCGTGAAGACCCTGATGTGATTCTCGTGGGCGAGATGCGGGATATTGAAACCATTCGTTTGGCACTGACCGCCGCCGAAACAGGTCACTTGGTGTTTGCTACCTTGCACACCACAGGTGCAGCCAAAACGGTCGACCGTATTGTGGATTCGTTCCCAGGCGGTGAAAAAGATATGATTCGTACTATGTTGTCTGAATCTTTGCGTTCGGTTATTTCGCAAACCCTGTTGAAAAAACGCGACGGTTCGGGTCGGGTTGCCGCATTTGAAATTATGATTGCCACACCTGCGATTCGTAACTTGATTCGTGAAAACAAAGTGGCTCAAATGGGTTCGATGATTCAAACAGGTCAGCAATACGGTATGCAGACACTCGACCAAGCCTTGTCGGCATTGCTCAAAAAAGGTCAGATTTCTATCGAAACAGCGCGTTCCAAAGCCCAAAACGCCGCCAATATCGGTTAATTTCGCAAGGAGTAAGCAAAAATGGCAAACGAAAACAATCTTGATGAAAACATGGAACTGGCACCTGCAACCCCACAACAAATACAAGAAGAAAGCAGTATCGTAGAATCTTCCGCCCAAAAAATGCAGTTGGCACAGGCAACCACCGCCGAATTAGTTGCCAATTTTGAAGATGAATCTTTACGCAATGCAGGTTCAATTTGTCGCAGTAATCCGCATTTACAACGGGCATACAAAACGCTGTTTAAAATTATGAAATATGCGGCAGAACACAAAGCGTCTGATATTTTCATCGCACCAGGTTTCCCGCCTGCGGTGAAAATCAACGGTACCATTATTCCCATTGCGGAAAAGCCATTCTCACAAGAGAATACGCGTGATATTGTGTATTCCACAATGAGCGAGCGTATGATTCATCAATTTGAAAAAGAATTGGAACTGAACTTCGCACACCGTGCCACAGACGAAGTGCGTTTCCGTTGTAATGCCTATCACGAACAAAACCGTGTTGGTATGGTGATGCGTACCATCAGCACCAAAATTGCCACTTTGGACGAGTTGGAATTGCCACCCGTATTAAAAACTTTGTCGATGAAACGGCGTGGTTTGATTATCGTTGTGGGTGCAACCGGTTCAGGTAAATCCACGTCATTGGCCGCGATGGTCGATCACCGCAATGAACGCTTACCTGGTCATATCATCACCATTGAGGACCCGATTGAGTTTGTACACCGCCACAAAAAATCCATCGTAACGCAACGCGAAATCGGCATTGACACCATTGACTGGCACGAAGCCTTGAAGAGTGCGATGCGTGAAGCACCTGATGTGGTGATTGTGGGTGAGGTTCGTGACCAAGAAGCGATGAGCCACGCGATGGAATTGTCGCAAACAGGGCACTTGTGTATGTGTACCTTGCACGCCACCAACTCCAACCAAGCGATTGAGCGGGTGATTAACTTCTATGACGAAATGCGTCATGCCCAAATCTTTATGGACTTGTCGTTGGACTTGGCAGCGATTATTTCGCAACGGATTATCCGCCGCAAAGACGGTTCAGGTCGTGTGGTGGCAATGGAAGTGATGTTAAACACCCCAGCGGTTGCCGAACTTATCTTAAAAGGCAATATTGGCGGCATTAAAGACATTATGAACCGTTCTGATGACGAAGGCATGCAAACCTTTGACCAACACTTATTCCAGTTGTACAAAGACGATGTCATCAGTTATGACGAAGCCATTATGAACGCCAACTCTGCCAACAACTTGCGTTTGGAAATCAAGTTGTACGAAGAGGGCTTGGATCAAGGCCAACGCGCTCGCCGTATCGAAAAAATGGACTTAATGTAATTGTCTATTTTGTATTCAAAACCCTTTCAGGCAGCCTGAAAGGGTTTTTTGTGGCTTTCAGGCCGCCTGAAATACCACTTACTGCCTTAAATATGCTGATAAAATGCAAATTTCATTTTCAGGCTGCCTGAAAATGTTTTAAAATGTGCCCTTTTATGATTTGAATATTTGGAAAAATAATATGGGCTTTCTTCAAGGCAAAAAAATACTCATCACGGGAATGATTTCTGAACGCTCCATTGCCTATGGCATTGCCAAAGCGTGTCATGCACAAGGGGCTGAACTGGCTTTTACTTTTGTGGTCGATAAATTAGAAGACCGCATTCGCAAAATGGCAGCGGAATTTGGTTCGGACATTGTGTTGCGGCTTGATGTACAAAGCGATGACGACATTAACAATTTATTCGTGGAATTGGGCAAACACTGGGACGGTTTGGACGGCTTGGTGCATGCGGTTGCCTTTGCACCCAAAGAGGCGTTAGACGGCAACTTTTTGGATAATATCAGCCGCGAGGCGTTTCGTATTGCCCACGATGTTTCGGCATACAGCCTGCCTGCGTTAGCCAAAGCCGCTCGTCCTATGATGGAAAATCGCAACGCTGCCTTGTTAGCCTTAACTTATTTGGGTGCGGTGCGTGCTATTCCGCATTACAATGTTATGGGTTTAGCCAAAGCATCTTTGGAAGCGTCCATTCGCTACACCGCCGCCGCAGTGGGGCGTTCGGGCATTCGCTGTAATGGCATTTCAGCAGGTCCAGTGAAAACCATTGCTGCGTCAGGCATTGCGGACTTTAACAAATTGCTGAAAATCGCCGCCGATAATAACATTATGGGTCGTAATGTAACCACAGAAGAAATCGGCAACGCCGCCGCATTTTTACTGTCGGATTTAGCGTCAGGCATTACAGGCGAAATTACTTATGTCGATTGCGGTTACAGCGTGAATGCTTTATCGGCAGAAGGTGCTTAATCAATCGTTTCAGGCTGCCTGAAAACAATTTTGACAAAAAAAGACGGTTTCAAAACCGTCTTTTTTATTTAAGCCGTGAGCAAATTTAATGCTTCTTGGTATTTCGCCACTGTTTTGGCAATGATTTCTTGGGGGACAACAGGTGCTGGCGGTTGTTTGTTCCAGCCTGCTTGTTCTAACCAGTCACGAATAAATTGTTTGTCAAAAGACGGCGGATTAGTGCCAACTTGGTAAGACGATTTGGGCCAAAAGCGGCTGGAATCGGGCGTTAGCACTTCGTCCATCAGCGTTAAAACGCCGTTTTCGTCCAAGCCAAATTCAAATTTGGTATCGGCAATGATAATGCCGCATTTTTCGGCGTGTTCTGCCGCTGTTTTATATAAAGCAATCGCTTTGTCGCGTACTTGTTCGGCGATTTCGCGTCCCAAAATATTGGCACAAGTGTCAAAGTCGATATTCTCATCATGCTCGCCCACTTCGGCTTTGGTCGATGGGGTGAAAATGACTTCGGGCAGTTTATCTGCTTCTTGCAAATTTTCAGGGAGCCCTATACCGCAAATGGAACCCGTTTTTTTGTATTCTTTCCAGCCGCTGCCTGAAATATAACCACGCACAATGGCTTCGCATTTAATGGGGGTTAAGCGTTTGACCACAACCGCTCGTTTTTCGATTGCTTGGGCAATGTCAGCGGGCAGAATATCAAACACCGTTTCACCTGTAAAATGGTTGGGCATAATGTGGGACAATTTAGCAAACCAAAAGTTGGAAATGGCAGTTAAAATCTCGCCTTTGCCGACAATGGGGTCGGGCAAAATCACATCAAAGGCAGACAGGCGGTCGGTAGCAACCATCAGCATACGGTTATCGTCAATTTCATACAAATCACGCACTTTGCCTGAATAAATTTTTTTCAACGGAATGTTCATCATCGCGTCCTTGATTGAATAAAGTTGAATTATATAGTTTTATGAGATATTTTTCATAAGCGTTTCAGGCAGCCTGAAAAAAAAGAACCCGATAATAAAGCATTATCGGGGTGTTCAATCATTTTTTAGAAAGGAGTGTATAAAAAATAAAAGGGCATTCTACCATAAAATAAATGATTTTGAAATCTTTATTCAATTTCTTTGGCGGTTGCAAAGCCCACATTGCCCACTGGCACGAATTTTTTTTCGGATTTTCGTACAGGTCGTGCGTTGAAATGGCGTTTAATGGCACAAATGCCATACACGGCGGCACAAGACGGCAGCCAGCGGTCGCCCGCAAGATTGATAAAATTTAAGAATTTCAATAAGTTAATATCAGAAATCGGCGGTGTGTATTGCATAAATCTGCCCGTATTGAGTTCAAAACCCAACAAGGCTAACCAGTCTTTTAAGCGTGCTAATTGAATAAAGCGTTGGCGTGGCGGTAGAATTTTGCCGCATTTAGGCGAAAAATACCATAAACTCAAAGGGTTAAAACCCGTGATAATCAAACGCCCTTCGCCACGCAACACACGATACACTTCCCGCAACAGCGTATGCGGGTGTGCGTGAAAATTCAGCGAATGGGGTAGAATGACCGCATCAATACTTTCAGAAGACAAAGGCAGTTGTTGCCAGTCGGCAACAAAATGACATTCATCATCAAGCGATTGCCCTACGACAATTTTGCGAGAAACTTGTGCATTTTCAAGCGTCTGCCAAATATTTCCGCCTAATTGAATGGCAGTCTGCCCAAAAATTTCACGACTTTCGGCGGCAAAAAATTCATTCTCGGCAGCACACAAAGCACGCCCAGACGCAGAAGTTTTTAACCATTCATTAAATGCTTGATTTATCATATTGTTACCCTGATAAAATAATTTTTAGGCTGCCTGAAAAGTGTATTATAGATATATTTTCAGGCTGCCTGAAATAATTTTAAAAGGAAAACCCAATGACCGAAAACGATTTTTTCACCGCCCACTGGCACGCCCCTGATAATGTGAAAACCCTTTTAACCTACCGCACAGGCGGCGTGAGTGTGGGGGCGTTTCGCTCTTTGAATGTTGGCTTGCATGTGAATGATGACGAGAAAGCCGTATTAGAAAACCGCCGTTTGGTGCAGGAAAAAGTCGGCAAACCAATGGTGTATTTAAACCAAACACACGGCACCAATATTGTGCTGGCTCACGATTATATCCAAACGCAAACGCCGCCTGACGCAGACGCTTCAATCGAAACCACAAACCGTGCCGCTTGCGTGATTATGACCGCTGACTGCTTGCCTGTATTATTGTGCGACACAGACGGCACAACAGTTGCCGCCGTGCATTGCGGTTGGCGGTCGTTAGCGGCAAACATTCTGCCCAAAACAGTCGCCAAAATGGGGGGGCTGCCTGAAACAAAGTTCGGCGTAAGCCAAAATATTTTGGCGTTCTGCGGTGCGTGTATTGGCAAAACGGCGTTTGAAGTAGGAGGCGAAGTCAAAGCCGCATTCGCCCATATTTTAGGCTATGAAAACGCCTTTATCCCTTTGAGTAACAATAAATTTTTATGCGATTTACATTTGCTTGCCGAATTGTCCTTAAACGCAGTCGGTGTCAAAAAAATCACCCACAGCCCACACTGCACCTATAACGAGCCTGATAAATTCTTTTCATACCGCAGAGAATACACCACAGGCAGAATGTTGTCGGCGATTTGGTTAGCATAAAGTTTCAGGCAGCCTGAAACAATGTTATTAAGGGGAAATAATGAATAAATTATTAAAATGGGTAAGCACACATCAAATAGCAGTCGGAATTATTGTTATATTTCTCATAGCATTGATTGTGCTTATGGTTGATATAGGTTTGCAATCTCCTTACACATTAAGACCTGACCGTTTTGACCATTACTTTAAATACCTTTTTTTTATCTTTTTCCCACTGATACTCATTGATGACATGTTGCGTAGAATAAGGGACAAACATAGACCTTATATAACATTATTCGCTCTTTTTTTGATTTTTCTTTTTGCTTGTATCAAACTAATAGCAGTTGCCCTGTTGATACATAACGATGCCCCTTTCACAACGGCAAAGGCGTTTGTCGTGCATTTGGGAAAATCAAGTTATCGATTACGCTTTCCTAACGATGAACCTATCAGTAATAAAGAATTTCTCGTTTTTGCCCAAACGCACGCTCAAACAGGTGATTGTTTAAGTGTGCGGTATCGTGAAAATGCTTTGATAATTGAAGTTCGTACTATTCAAAATTTAGGCAAACGCACGCAAAAAGAATGTCTTAAAGAAAAGTTTTTCAGGCAGCCTGAAAAAAACCACACTCCCCATAAAAACGCTATAATAAGCGGTTTATTAAATTGAATTTGGAACAATCGCCATGCTCACAGGAAGTTTAGTCGCTTTGGTAACGCCCATGTTAGACAATGGGGCAGTAGATTATGACGCTTTGAAAAAAATGATTGACTGGCAAATCGCCGAAGGCACGGACGCGATTGTGTCGGTTGGCACAACTGGCGAATCGCCTACGCTCACTATGGACGAGCATTTTCAGGTGATTGAAACCACTGTCAAACATACCGCCAAAAGAGTGCCTGTGATTGCAGGCACGGGGGCAAATAATACGGCAGAAGCCGTAGAACTCGCAAGGCACGCCGAAAGCGTGGGGGCGGATTATTCGCTCTCCGTAGTGCCGTATTACAATAAGCCATCGCAAGAAGGTATTTATCAGCATTTTAAAACCATTGCGGAAAAATCAAGCATTCCGATGATTTTATACAATGTGCCGTCCCGCACGGTTGCGGATATGGCCAACAGCACCATTTTGCGTTTGGCTGAAATTGATAATGTAGTCGGCGTAAAAGAAGCCACAGGCAATATCGGCAGAGCCTGCGAATTGTTCAAAAAAGCCCCCAAAGATTTTGCCATTTATTCGGGCGATGATTCCACAGCGATAGCGTTTTTGCTGTGCGGCGGACACGGCGTGATTACTGTCTGCGGCAATGTTGCCCCGAAAAAATTTGCACAAATGTGCCGCCATGCGATTAACGGCGACATTGCTGCCGCTCGCAAATTGAACGATGATTTGCAGGATTTACACAAAGATTTATTCTGCGAACCGTCTCCTGCACCAACCAAATGGGCGTTAAAACAATTAGGTATGTGCGGTTCGTTCTCGCGTTTGCCGATTGTGGATTTAACCGAAAACGGTCAAGCGATTGTTCGCCGTGCCATGATGGCGGCTGGGGTGATTTAAGCATTTGATTTTATTTTCAGGCAGCCTGAAACCTTTGCAAAACTCAATTTAAAACAAAAAAGCGTTCGTTATAGGGTGGGCATTCTTACCCACCACAATGCCGAAGGTATTGATTACTTATTGATATTAAAGAAAATTCCGCCCTATCGGTCTGGGGTGATTTGAGCATTTGATTTTATTTTCAGGCAGCCTGAAACCTTTGCAAAACTCAATCTGAAACAAAAAAAGCGTCCGTTATAGGGTGGGCATTCCTGCCCACCACTCTGCCTGCGGCGTTGATTATTTATTGATATTTAAGAAAATTCCGCCCTATCGGGCGGTTTGTGGGCAAGAATTCCCACCCTATAACATTTGTATTTATTATATTGATAAATAGGTTTTGCAAAGGTTTCGGACGATAAAACCAAATAAATCTATCTTATTTTTTTAATATTCAATTAAATAACAGGTTATACTATCGGGCAATTTATTGAATATACTTTTCAGGCAGCCTGAAATATAAGGAAATAAACAAATATGAATAAAAATCGTATTGCATTGATTACGCTGACCGCAGTTATTTTAACTGCTTGTTCTTCAACCAAAAAAGAAACACCACAAGAATTAGATTACCACACACCAGGTGTGAAAAACACAGGCGATATGCTGATTGTGCCGCCTGATTTAACAGGCATTACGCAGGAAAATCGCTACACCTTACCCGCAGGCTCGGGTGCGGTGCGTGCCAGCCAAATTGAACAAGGGCAAGTAGCCAAAGACGAAGTGGCTGTGCTGCCCGAAGTGAAAAATATGCACATTGAGCGGGAAGGTTCGCAACGCTGGTTGTCGATTACCGACAAACCGCCCGAAGATATTTGGCCTATGCTCAAAGTGTTTTGGCAAGAAAACGGCTTTATCATTGATAGAGAAGACCCTGCCACAGGTTTTATGCAAACACAATGGGCAGAAAATCGTGCCACAATCCCGACTGATATTATCCGCCGTCTGTTTCAAAAAGTGGGCTTGGGCAGCATTTATTCGTCTGCCTACCGCGACCGCTTTATTGTGCGGTTAGAACGGCAAAAAGGCGGCGGCTCTTTGGTTACATTCAGTCATCAAGGCATGGAAGAAGAGTTAATGGGCAAGGAAAAAGACACTTCTAAATGGGTGCCACGCGACAACGACCCAAATTTAGAAGCCCAAATGCTCTCTCGCTTTATGATGCGTTTGGGTGCGGATCAAGCCACAGTGGAACGCGAACTCACACAACATGCAACCGTAGCAGGCGAATTAGCCAAAATCGACAACAACCGTTTAATTCTTTCAGGCAGCCACGAACGCAATTTGCACCGTGTCGGCTTGGCATTAAACCGCATAGGCTTAACGGTGTTGCGTTTAGACGAAGCAAACGGCGTTTATCTCACACAACCTGCGGATATGGAAACAGACGCGGTGAGCAATGTAAAACCAGGTTTATTCAAACGCTGGTTTGGCAAAGAAAAAACGCCTGAAAAGGTAGAAAAAGCCCAAATTGCCGTAGCGGTGCGTGATACAGGCAATAACGACATTGTTACCTTATTGACCTCCGACGGCACAGAATTAAGCGGTAAGGACGCACAAGATATTCTGCAAAGATTGTGGAAAGAATTGCGGTAATTGCGTTTTGAAAGTATAGTCGTTTCAGTTCAAAATATACCAAGACGGCGAAGTCGCAGACAGTATAAATAATACGGCAAGACACGGCAGACGCAGGTAGATTTTGAAATGGGACGACTATTATATATTCAGGCTGCCTGAAACCGTTTGGTTTTGGGCTGTTTTTTATGTTTTCAGGGTAGCCTATCCTAAAAAACGAACGCAATACAAAATGGTTTCAGGTTGCCTGAATTGCTTTTTGCATTATCGTTTTTCGTGATGAACTCCCTACACCCTAATTCAGCCTTTACTTAAATTTATTCCGCATTATATTGTCATAAATAAAAACAATTTATCTTGAACATTTATTTGACAATTTATCGACAACTCTTTTATAATTCACCCCGCAAAATCATTTTCTCCTTGTAAAAGTGTATTTTGTGTAATTTTGTTTATTTGTATATTTCTCCTTTGTATAGTTGTTAATAACCCACTATGGTTTTCATAGTGGGGTCTTTTTTTATATAATGCACACTTTCAGGCAGCCTGAAAAAAATAAGGTAAAAAATAATGCGTTCTTTATTAGAAACAATCGCCATTGTGGCGTGGTTAGGTAGTTTAACCATTGTGGGTTATTTGGTTGCTCCTGTTTTATTTCAAAATCTTCCCAAAATGAAAGCGGGGGATATTGCAGGGCAGTTATTTCATTTGGTGTCTTATATTGGCATTATTTCGGCAGTTGTTTTAATATGTTCAGGTAGCATAAAACAAGGTTTGCGTGGCTTTTTTGGCAGCCTGAAAGGTTTTTTTATAAGCATTGCCTTATTATGCACCATTATCAACGAATGGCTTATTACACCTGTGATTGTAGCATTAAAAACAAATGGTAAAAATGTGTTATATCAACAGATTGGCGGTTCATTTGCGGCGTGGCACGGTGTGTCGCAAATTATTTATTTAATTACGGCAATCAGCCTGTTTTTATTTGTTATTTTTTGGGTGCGGGAGTTAAAAAATAAATGAAACTGATTTTGTTATATCGAGAATACTGTTCTTTATGTAAAGAAATGTTAGCAGAATTAAAAAAATACCAACAACAATATTCTTTTGACATTGAAATTAAAGATATAGATAATAACGAAGATTTATTGCCACAATACGATGAGTTAGTGCCTGTTTTACTGAATGAAAACAATATGGAAATTTGCCATTGGCATTTGGATACAGCCGCATTATTGAAAGAACTCAATGCAAGACGAAACGCTGATTGAACAATTTTTAGACCATTTATGGCTTGCCGAACGCTTGTCGCACAATACGCTATCGGCTTATCGGAGAGATTTGCACAAAATTAGCCTGCAACTTGCAAAAAACAATCAATCTTTAAGCGATTGTACGCGTGAATCTTTATCTGCTGCTATTTTTGATAACGCCCAAAAAAATTCGTCTAAATCGCGTGCTTTGTCGGCAGCAAAACGCTTTTTTGCGTGGCGACAAGAAATCGACCAAAATACGCCAAACCCGACACAACACATTCATTCTATTAAAAAAAATCGTCATCTGCCTGTGATTATGGGCGAGAATGCCATAGACGCATTACTTGCCGCACCCGACACTTCAACGCCTTTGGGCTTGCGAGATGCGGCACTGTTAGAGTTAATGTACGCCACAGGCTTGCGTGTGAGCGAGGCGGTGTCGCTGACATTAGGCGAAATTGATTTGAATGTGGGCGTGCTACACACAGTGGGCAAGGGCGACAAGGAGCGGCTTGTGCCTTTGGGCGAAGTAGCGGTAGAAAAATTAGCCGATTATTTGAAAAACGCCCGTCCAAACTTACTGAAAGGTGTTGCGTGCGATTTTGTGTTTGTCAGTCAAAAAAAAGGCGGCATTACACGCCAGTTAGCGTGGCAAGTGGTCAAACGCTATGCACAGGAAGTGGGCATTTATCAACTATCGCCACACGGCTTGCGGCACGCCTTTGCCACGCATTTGGTTAATCACGGAGCAGATTTGCGTGCCGTGCAAATGCTATTAGGACACGCCGACATTAGCACCACGCAAATTTATACGCACATTGCCACAGAACGCCTAAAACAAATTGTGCATACACATCACCCACGCGGTTAAGGGTTTTGTGCTACCTGAAACCTTACTATTTCAACGGCACATAACCGCTTTGTTCGACAATTTTTTGACCATCTTCCGACACTGCCCAGTCAATCAATTTTTGGATATTCGGATTACTATTATTTGCTGCATAAACCAACACAATTTCACCCACTAACGGATATTTACCGTTAGCAATATTATTTTTATCAGGATAAACGCCGTTAATAGAAAGCATTTTCACTTTACCGTTTCCCACAAGTCCTTCAACATAATAGCGAAACGAAAAGCCAATCGGCGAACCAAAATATCCTCGAATAGTCTTTTTTATTTTTTTATTATTCATTACTTTAAGCATTTTCGTTTGCGAACCGCTACCTTGATTTCTGGTTAAAGCCTGAATAAAACGATTATCGCCGCCCACTTCTTTCCAATTTTTAATTTTGCCTGTATAAATATGTTCAATTTCTTGCAAAGACACATTATCAACAGGATTATTTTTATTGACTAAAAACACAAAAGCGTCATAACCAATAGGAACAAATTTAAGTTCTACGCCATGACTTTCTGCATATTGCAACTGTTCTTTTGAGGGGTGTGCAACCATAATAATATCGACATCGCCATCAACAATCGCTTTATATGCTCCACGAGTATTGCGATATTGCAAAGCAGAAGACGAAGTAAATTCTTTATTTTGCATTTCTACTGAATTTTCAGGATAAAGTGAATAAACAAAAGCAGAAAATACAGGAAAAAGTGCCGCCGCACCGTCAATTTTTGGCAAATCGCCTGTTAATTTTGTTGTAGAATTTATTTTAACAATTTGACTGTTTTCGTCAAAAGGCAAGAATTTATGCACTTCAACCGATTTTACCTGCATTTCAGGGCTGGTTTCATTGATATAACGGCGAGTTATTTCTAAATAAAAAGCCAAATTAAATAAAACAAATCCTAAAATTAAACCTATTAAAATCAAATGCTTATTATATTTTTTAATGATATTCATTGAACATTTCCTATATAAGAAATAATGGAGCAATGTTGTTGTAAATATAATGTATAAACAAGCAAGCACACGGTTAATATTGAACCGATAATACTAATAAAAAGCAAGGCTCGGATATATGTTTTATCTGACATAATAAAATTAAATCCTTTTTATAATAATTACATTAGACTAAAATTAGAAAATGATAAATAAACCATCATAAAAACAATGGCTACTTCAATACCAAAAACCACACTTGCCGCAATAAATTGAGCACGGCTTTTTGCATAAAGTATTTTATCTTCTTTCGGGGTTTGTTTCAGTGTTATCCACGACCAAAAAAACCACATTAAAATGAGAACAGGAAAAAGAAATAAAGATATACCCAAAATAATAAATAAAAAATTAATCATTAAAAACTCCTTTTAATCAATGTAATCAATAATACTTATCAAAAATACTGATAAGAACAATTAAGCCAATACACCACAAAAAACCCAAAAACACCCCCAAAGCACAATGCCATTGTGTTTTACGCACTTCATATTCAAGCATTTCATCATCATCTATCGGCTGATTTTTATATTTTTTATATCGCACATAAGCAACAATTAACCATATAATTGAAGCCAATGGCAGAATAAAAACCATTGCGAGTAAGATAAGAAAAAATAAACCTGCTAAATCCATAACAAATTTTCTTGTAAATAACTTAATAAAATTATTACAGTTTTTTATAAATTGTGCAATAAATAAGCCGTTCAGATTGCCTGAAAAATACTCAACCAACCAAAAAACTGCACCAAACGCCACACAGCCCACAGCACAATAATTAAACCTGCAATCAGTCTTATCTTTTTGTTTTGAAAAAAGTTTTTAATTTGTGCGGCAAATAGGCTGACGGCTAATAAATTAGGCAGCGTCCCCAAACCGAATGCCAACATAATCAACGCTCCTGACGCGAAATGCCCTGATGACAATGCCGTTGCCGAAACGCTATACACCAAGCCGCACGGTATCCAGCCCCATAACGCCCCCACAATTAGGCTGCCTGAAACGCTTTGAATGGGCAAAAATCGCTGCATTATAGGCTGCAATTTTCGCCAAATCGGCACGCCCACTTTTTCGATTTTAGCAAAACCTGCAAATAATCCTGATAAATATAAGCCTGCGAATATCAATAAAATTTGGGCAACAACAAATAAAACAGAACGAATTTCATTGCCAACAACCGTGCTTGTACCTAATTGCCCAAATAAGCCAAATAATGCACCGATGATAATATAACTGCTTAATCTACCAAGATTTAATAGAATAATCAATTTATGGCGTGAGATATGCGGCGGTAATTGTAAAGAAAACGCCGCACACAATCCGCCGCACATACCCACACAATGCACACCGCCTAAAAAACCAAGCATAAATGATAAATAAAGTTGCGATAAATCTAAATCAGTCATTTTATTTAAGTGTTTGTTGTTAATAATTTTTTCAGGCTGCCTGAAAAACTACTGTCATTACGAGTCTTAACGAAGTTAAGGCGTAGTAATCTCCCAACTACGAAGAACGCACCGAACGAGTACCGCCGTAGGGTGGGTTTCCAACCCACCACAACGCCATTAGGCATTGTTGTTTGTATTTTAGGCTACCTGAAATAGTTTCTTTAATCATTTTACACCGCTCCTATCGGAGCGTTTGGTGGGTTAGGAAACCCACCCTACAACTGAAAAACAAAATAAAACCGCGTGGGTAACAAGTTGCCCACCCTACGACTGCTCACTGTTTTATCTTTATTCTCCCCCCTGCACAATTTTTTTCGCCCACTGAAATATTAAATTGAATTCTATTTTTTTCTTTATCCCCTAAAAGACGAACAGTAACTAAATCATTTGGACGGATAAATTGTTGAAATTTCAAGTTTTCTATGCGGTCTATTTGCCAATTTTCGCCGTAGAATTTCTTTGCCAAATTCATTGCCCATTGAATTTCAATCGCACCTGGCACTAATGGAAATTGTTGAAAATGTCCGCCAAAATAGGCTAAATCCAAAGGCACAATGCCTGTTAAAATATATTCGCCTATCTCTTTGTTTTCTAATAATAATTGCCATTGTGGCGTGGTTTGGCGTTTGGTAAAGGCTGCCTGAAAATCAGCAACCGAAATTTTTGACTGGGCATTGCGGGGTAATTCGTGCGTTAATCGCCAGTATTTTGGGCAAACTGCTGCGTCAAAATACTTGCCACAATGCTGTTTTAGGGCGTTAATCACGCTTTTTCTGCCCTGCTGTTTTAAAATTTCAATGCCTTGTTCGTTTAAGGCAATCCACGCGGCAATGCGTTGATTTTTCTGCGAAATACCGCAAAATGCGTCTTTCACCCAAAGGTGCGTCATTAAATGCTGCTCAATCGCGTCCAAAGAAATGCGTTTGTCTTCTAATTTTAAAATACGGTCATTTCTGCCTAATAATTTCAAAGACTTACCCTTAATTTCTGCCATATCCGCCATCGCACATTCACCGCCGCTCCACGATGATAAAATATGCAAACAATCGTCTTGCAACCACGCTTTAACGCCGTCAAACAGCGTCCAGTCGCCTGTCCCTTGTCGATGAGCCATCACGCCTGTTTCGGTACTGCCATAAATATCAAAGGGATAGAAGTGAAAATGCTCGTGAATATTGTCGGCAACAGCCGCAGGCATCATACCGCCTGCACTGATGATGCCTTGCACCGTGTTTAAGCCCACAATGCGGTCAATTTGTGCGTCCAAGCGTTTGAGCAGGGCAGGAGACGCAATCCACACGCAGGG
>JAFWRB010000052.1 GCA_017508845.1 Neisseriaceae bacterium
TATAGGTATCCCGATTATAATTCAGAATAAAGCAAGTAGTATTTTCGATAAAAATGAACAATTATCAAATGATGAAAAATTTTATTTTCAGAATTCACCTAATTTAAGGAATCTAATGACTCATCTATATGTATGTTCTGAATGTAGAATTCCGGTATGTCTTGTAGGAGCAACAGGGCTTGGAAAAACAAGTATGGCTAGAGCATTTTGTGAAATAGTTAGAAAAGAATATCCTATTTTATATTCATTTCATATGGATACCCAACTGAGTGATTTATATGGTATATTTAATTTTGAAGCAGGTAAAGCAATTATACAAGATGGGCCTCTTGTAAAAACAATGGAAAAAGGCCAAATATTTATTGCTGATGAATTCAATTTAGCTGAAGAAGCTGTTTTACAAACATTGACTATTGCTTTAGAGCCAGCTGATGATAATTCTATTTTTTTAGTTCCAGATACTGGAAAAAAAATTGAAAGAAAAAAATCCTTCTTTTTTATTGCTTGTCAAAATGATTTATCTACATCTGGAAGGAGAAAACTTCCTGATATAATTCAAAAAAGGCTAAGAATATTTGAATATCCATCTCCAATGATAAAAGATTTACAAAGTAGTATTGAAGAAATGATAAGATTTGAAAAAATAAAAGATTCTAAATTTGAAATTTATATAGATTTTCCTTCAAAAATTGCTAATTTTATGTATAAATTAAATGAATCGAATATCCCTGAAATAGGGAAATGGTCAATGAGAAATATTAGAAAAATATATAGAAGAATCACAAGACAACAAATAAATGATTCTTCATATTTTAATATAACAATTGAACATCAAATAATATTTTATATTCTTGGAAATATTCCAGGAGGAGTAGAAGAAAAATTAATTACTTATGAAAAAATTTCAGAAATATTAAGACAAACTTTTGATTTTAAAGATGAATTATATAAAAAAATAAAAAATTGTATTGAAAGTAAGCCTAGAATTATTGAAATTAACAAAAAAAAATTTTTAGTAAAAGGTGATTCTGAAGAATCATTAAAAAGTAAAGAAAAAACAGAAAAAATTAAATCTTATACTTCAGCAGTAGGAGAGGCTGGAATACTCCTTGATGTACCTATAAAAGATAAGATTGATTTAAGCTCAATATATGAAACTCTATTTTATATTTTATTTTCTCATTATAAAGAACCTTTATTACTTTGTGGGCCATCTGGGTATAAATCAAAATTAGCTAAAGATATTTCTCCAAGTGCAAGCACTATTAATTTTTACCCAGAAATATCAAATGCACAATTAATAGGAAGCACATCATTAGTAATTAATTATCAAGCCAAAGAATATTATTTAGAAGTTAAGCACACAAACTTTTTCTTTTATCAAGATGACTATTACATCACACAAATTAGATTAACATTGATTTACGCAAAAGAAGAAGACTGGAATAAAGTTAATAAATTTTTTAATAATATTAAAGAAGAAAATAAAGAATATTATGTGCAACAGGTTATAGATAAAATACAAGAAATAAAAGATAATCATCAAAAAATATTTTTATTTAATATTTTTCGTTCCTTTTTAAATATACGAAAAAATCTTCTTATTGGGGAAAATCGCAATTATATTTACGAAAAAACTTTTGCTCATTATGCTAAACCTGATGTAGCAATGATTTTATTAGATGAACAAAATAAATTTCAAATAGCCAGTACCGAACAAGTAAATGACCCCCAAGAGGGTAAAGTGATTTTTGATTATTTTAATCATTCGGAAAAACTAAAAGAACAACAAGTCAATTTAACACCCTTAAATACATTAAGTACTTTTGTAGGGTGTTTTACTTTTAACCACGATAGCCTTAATCAATTCCGCCTATACGGCAAAGAAGACGGCAAAGAAGCCACAGGAGTGAGTATTGTATTAAATGCTGTTTTTTTTAGTAAAAAACACGATAAAACACTTCAACCTAAAAAACAAGCAAAAGATAATATTGATGATACAAACAGGGACAAACTCCCCTTATATCGCTGTATTTATTTAGACCCAGAAGGTAAATTAAATAATCAACCTTACATTCAGGTTGCCTGTCGTGATAAATTAACCTTTTATCGAGAAAAAAATCGTAATCAAGACGATTGGGACAAATATAAAGTATATATCAATAATATTCAAAAAAATATTATGGAACAATTTACAAATATTGAAAAAAATATTTGTGAATTATTTGAAAATATCAATGATGAAAAAGAAAAAGAAGAACTAATAAAAACTGTCAGTTTTATATTATTGCCATTAAGTTTTATGGTAAAACATTCGGCATATCAAGAAGAGCAAGAATGTCGTATTTTTCGTTTTGTTGCTCCTAATGATAATGAAATTAAAGTAGCACCTGCAAGCAAACGAATGTATATAGAATATTCGCAATCTATGTCAAAATATGTTAATAAAATGTATCTTTCACCAGGTGCAGAAAAATATAGAAATATATTTGAATTTTTAACTAAAAAGATTTCAAATAAAATTGAAATCCGCAAATCAAAAAATCCATTTAGATAACCTTTCAGGCTGCCTGAAAATAGTTAAAAAGATGATAAAAAACAATCAGATAAACAAAACACAAAAACAGTGCTAAAATAATATTTTAATTATCAAAAGGTTATAATTATGTATTTATTAGCATTTGCTGTTTTTTTGGCGGTTGTCATCGGCTCTATTTTGCTCAACAAAAAATCACCTCATAAAGGACAAGAAGAAACGCTTAATTTAAACGAGCCGTTTCCTTTTTATCCGTCTTATTTGATGACAAAACGAGAACAGCAGTTATACTGGCGATTAGTTGAAACCCTGCCTGAATGTGTGATTATGTCGCAAGTGCAAATAACTCGTATATTAAGGGTTAAAAAGGGTAATAATTTCAACGAGTGGAATAATCGTATCAATCGTTTAAGCCTTGATTTTGTCGTATGTCGCAAAGACACTTATCCGCTTGCCGTCATCGAATTAGACGACAGTTCTCACGATAACGAAAGGCAACAAGCAAGAGATGACAAAAAAGATAAGGCTTTGACGGACGCAGGAATAAAAATAATTCGCTGGCGTGAAATTCCAGACGCTGAAACCATTAAAACCGCCCTGCAAGGTTTGATTTAACCCGCAAATCGAATGATTACAGAATTTGACCCCGTTGAGTTTTCTTTTGTTTTGCGAAGCGACAGCGTTTAGCAATACGAAGTATTGCGTAAGCAAAACGGAAGAAAAATCAATGGGGGGACAGGGTTTGGGGGTGTCAGCCCCCAAGTTAAAACGGTTTCTAAATTGCCGTTTTAACTAATTTATTGCCGTCTAAATGACGGCAATAAATTACACAAGGCTCAATCACAAAAGACTTTTCAGGCAGCCTGAAAGCCTTTTGTGATTTAGTTTTGTACAGGCTAAATCGCATACGGTGATTCTGATACAGCCTTAATCGTTAAGATTGTCTTTCAGATTAGAACACCGTATTTTTATTTTTTAGATTGCTTGGTATCAAAGGACATTTGAGCCTGAATCATAAGGATAGTTACTATGCAAACCGTAGGATTAGACATATCAAAAGACACCATAGACACCGCCATTTTGGAAAAAGGCACATACAAAACCGCACAATTTAGCAACACACAAACAGGCGTAAAATCAATGGTGCAATGGTTTAGAGAATGCAATATCATCACGCCCCATATTTGCATGGAAGCGACAGGCACATATTATGAACTTGCCGCAGATTACCTATCCGATACGCATAAAATTAGTGTAGTTAATCCCTTGAAAATCAAAAAATACGGTGAAGCAGTTTTTTCTCGCACTAAAACTGACAAGCAAGACGCAAAACTCATTGCCGAATACTGTGCAAACCTACAACCCGAAGAATGGATAAAACCCACAAAAAATCAACGCCGTTTGCAAAAACTGATTGCTCTGCAAAATCAACTGACAACCCAAAGCACCGCTTGCAAAAATCAAATTCACGCAAGCAATGATGACTTTGTCAAAGGCATACAAAAAGCCGTTTTACAGACTTTGCAACAACAAATCGCAGTCGTTAAAGGTGAAATCAAGCAATTGATTATGGCAGATGAAATATTGAGCAAAAAATTCAGTTATCTGAAAACCATAGACGGCATAGGCGAAACCACAGCGGCAACTATATTAAGTTTTTTCTGTGGCAGACAATTTGACAACGCCAAAAAATACATATCGTTCTTGGGTTTATCACCGTCTGAAAGAAGTTCAGGCAGCAGTGTAAGGGGACAAGGAAGATTAAGCAAATACGGACACCGCAAGGCAAAATCCGCCTTTTATATGGCGGCATTAGTGGCTTATCGGGATAGAATGTATCCCGATTTCATTGCACGCTTGGAAAGCAAAAACAAAGCCAAAAAAGTAATCATCACCGCCCTGATGAGAAAATTAGCAACTATTTCTTACCACATTTACACCAACGAAACCACTTTTGAGAGAAACCGCTATCGTTAATATAAAATTATTTATTTAATAATATCAAAAAGATAGCAAAAATAGTTAAATTTCTGCTATCTTTGGGTATTGACAAGTTGTCTTGGTATCTGAAAGATTGATTTATTCAAATATTCCTTGCAAAAAATAAAAATCACGGTATAATCTCTGCTCTAATTTTTCCGTTTCTTGCCGGCTTAGCTCAGTTGGTAGAGCAGCTGACTTGTAATCAGAAGGTCGAGGGTTCAACTCCTTTAGCCGGCACCAATCAAAAAAGCAGTGTTATTCAAAATAACACTGCTTTTTTCTGTTTCAGGCTGCCTGAAAATCATCACCTTGTGTTTCTGCACAATATTCACAACGCCCTAAACGGTCTAATGGCAATTTAGGTAATATTTTTCTTAATTCTTGGTAAATGATTTTTCTTTCACAAGATAAAGAAAACCAGTCTGCATTTTTATCAAAAAAATCTTCTGCATCAAGTACAGGGCTATATCCTTTGTGTCCGCAAATTTTACAAATGTTAATGTATTTCTTGGCAGAACGATTGCAACATTCAATATACCAAGAAAACAAGATTTATTTCACGAAGTGAAATTTTTTACAAACGAAGTTTGTAAAAAGAGATGACAAAGTCATCAAACCGAAGTTTAGGCGAACGCAAGACGAAGCCAAAAACCGCGTTTAACATATTTGCTATGTGACATTTACTCAATTACCCCCCCACCCAAGCACACATCGCCGTCATACAGCACGGCGGATTGTCCTGCGGTTACTGCCCATTGTGGTGCATCAAAAATAAGTTTTGCTTGATTATCAGATAGATATACCAATTCACACGAAGCGTCTGCCATACGGTAACGGGTTTTAGCGGTGTAACGACCTGCTGGCGGTTTTTCAGGCAGCGTCCAAGATAAATCGGACATGTTCAGGCTGTCGGATAGCAGTAAGGGGTGATTGTGTCCTTGCACCACAATCAATTCGTTTTTTGCCATATCTTTGGCGGCGACAAACCACGCGTCCCCTGCTCCGCCGATATTCAAACCCTTGCGT
This sequence comes from Neisseriaceae bacterium, assembly GCA_017508845.1. Taxonomy (GTDB): domain Bacteria; phylum Pseudomonadota; class Gammaproteobacteria; order Burkholderiales; family Neisseriaceae; genus RGIG9985. Next base: position 5,546 of record JAFWRB010000052.1, read on the forward strand.
TGTCCTATGGTGTAGAAACTCAATCCGCAATGCTCGCCCACGACTTTGCCGTCAGGCGTTTTCATTTCACCTGTGTTTGTCGGCAGATACTTTTGCAAAAATTCACGAAAGGGGCGTTCGCCGATAAAGCAAATGCCTGTGCTGTCTTTTTTTGTGGCAGTGGGCAATTTCAGTTGTGCGGCGATTTCTCGCACTTGTGGCTTTTTGAGATTACCTAATGGAAACAGTGCTTTGGATAATTGTGCTTGCGATAAACGGTGTAAAAAATAGGTCTGGTCTTTGTTGTCGTCATCGGCTTTGCATAAAAAATGCACGCCGTCTTGCACTTGTTTTTTGGCGTAATGTCCTGTGGCGATTAAGTCTGCACCTTGACGGAGTGCGTCATCTAAAAAGCATTTGAATTTAATTTCGGAATTGCACAAAATATCAGGGTTAGGCGTTCTGCCTGCTGAA
>JAFWRB010000053.1 GCA_017508845.1 Neisseriaceae bacterium
CCGTTTGACACTCACCGCAAAAACCGTGCAATCTATGGCGGACGGTTTGCGGCAAATTGCTACCCTGCCCGACCCCATCGGCGAAATGAGCGATTTTGCCTATCGTCCGTCTGGCATTCAAGTGGGCAAAATGCGTGTGCCCTTTGGCGTGGTCGGCATTATTTATGAATCGCGTCCGAATGTAACCGCAGACGCGGCTGGGCTGTGTTTGAAATCAGGTAACGCCTGCGTTTTGCGTGGCGGCAGTGAAGCAATTCACAGCAATACAGCGATTGCGAAGTTGATTTATCAAGGCTTAAAAATGGCCGGGCTGCCTGAAACTGCGGTGCGATTAGTAGAAAATACCGACCGACAAGGCGTGGGTGCCATGTTGCAAGCGTCTGATTTAATTGATATGATTGTGCCACGCGGCGGCAAAGGCTTGGTTGCACGCATTGCCAACGAAGCAAAAGTTCCTGTGATTAAGCACTTGGACGGCATTTGCCATACCTTTATTGACGCAAGTGCAAATATAGATATGGCTGTAAAAATTTGCGTAAATGCCAAAACTTCTCGCTACGGCACTTGCAACACCATGGAAACGCTTCTGGTTCATCAAAATATTGCCGATAAAGTTTTGCCTATTTTATGGACAGAATATCAGCAAAAAGGCGTGGAAATTCGCTCCTGCGAAAAAAGCCGAGAGTGGCTGCCTGAAAGCATTGCGGCGGTTGAAGACGACTGGGCTACGGAATATTTAGCACCGATTTTGGCAATTAAAGTGGTTGAAAATATTGATGAAGCCATTGCCCACATTAACCACTACGGCAGTCATCACACAGACGCGATTATCACCGAAAATTACAGCAACTCGCAAAAATTCCTGCGTGCTGTGGATTCGTCATCGGTGATGATTAACGCATCAACCCGCTTTGCAGACGGCTTTGAATACGGCTTGGGTGCAGAAATCGGCATTTCCACAGACAAAATCCACGCCAGAGGCCCTGTGGGTTTAGAAGGCTTGACTTCGCAAAAATGGATTGTATTCGGACACGGCGAAATTCGAGAATAAATAAAATCGTTCAGGCAACCTGAAAAAGTTTTCAGGCTGCCTGAAAAAAGGTTCTTTGCCAACTTTTTACTTCGTTTTTGGCAAGATTTTTCATTCAAAAGTCATGCTATTTAACTCTTTTCGATAGAGTTTCCAGTTTGGCATATATTTTTCTACATGAGCAATAAATCTTTGATTGTGTGTTTTTTCTATTAGGTGCGATAACTCGTGTAAGATAACATATTCAATTTCAATATATTTTCTTTTTGCAAGTTCCAAATTTAGGCAAATAGTTTTTTTATCGATATGGCAACTACCCCATTTAGTTTTCATTTTTTTTATTTGCCAAGAATTTAAATTTAAACCTGTTTTTTCTTCCCATTTTGGGATTAAAACATTCAATTTTTCGGTCAGTTTTTTTCGATACCATTCTTGCATTAGTTTTTTACGATTATCTCGCGAAGTATTCTTTTTTACTGTCATAATTATTGTGTTTATGCCTTTAACATTGACAGAGTGTTTATTTCCTGTAACCACTTTTAGCATATATCTTTTACCAAAAAGATAGTGGCTTTCTCCTGATATATAATCTTTTGGCGGTATTCTGGTTTGGTTTTGAATTATTTGTATATTATCCTTTATCCAAGACCATTTAGAAACAGCAAAAAGTCTTATGGTTTCATTGTCATAAGAAAGTGGTGCAGATATTTTCACCATTGCATTAGGCGGATAAACAGACAAGTGAATGTTTTTTATGTCTTTTTTAATAACATAAATATCCACATTATTCACTTGTAAGACGGTTGAATTAGTCATAATGTTGCTCTACTATTTTATAAATTTCTTCAATATCAAAACCGCTATCAATAGCAAGAGTATTTCCTATAATTTGTTTTACTTTTTTTATTTTCATAGGATTTTCTTTGTATTTATCGGGTTTGCCGTGTCGAATTTGCTCATCTAATTTAATTGCCAATTCTTCATTTTTTCCCAAATTATCATACAATGCCCTTAATACTTTGCTGTGTTGAATACTTGCAGGATAATCCAACTCGCCGATTTGTTCCACTTTTTTAGCCAGTTCAGAGATTTTTTGCAAATACTGGGCATAAGAAATGCTCTCTTGTTTTCTTTGTTCGATTAAATTTTCCAGTATTTTTGACATTTTTTCGTAATACTCTGGATTGGTTTGGCGTTTGTAATTCACCACTTTTCGGACATGGTTGTCTATGGTTTCGGCGATTGCTTTTTGATTATTTTTAATTGAATCAGGCATTTTATCGACACATTTCTCGCCGTATTTGATGACCAACTCAATGAGCGACATGCCTTCAAAATCGCATAATTTTTTACTTGCACCTGCTTCGATATAATTATCAATCATATAACGCATATCGCCTTCGTATGCTTTAAAGTCGATTGAATCGCCGCTTGAAAGCATAATCATTTCTTTTAATCGGAGCAAATTTTTAACCTTTTGAGCAAATTCTTGTGCTTGTTTTTCGTTATAGCCCACTTTTTCATCTTGGATATAAGGCAAGAAGTTGCTATAAGTTCTAATAACATTATTCACTGCTTTGTATAATTGGTATCTTTTTTTGATAGCCAATTCCGAGTCATCATGGCAATTAAAATGTGCTCGATAACCGTCATCAGAAGTATCGATAACGCTTTCTAACAAGCCGTCAATCGTTTCTATGGCTTTATCAAAATCTTCTCGTGCCAATTTTTTGCGGTCGTTTAACAAGCCTGAAATATCTGTTTTATCAAATCCTGCCAAAACTTCGCTGGTATAATCGCTAATGGCTTTTTCCAAACTTTTAAATAAGTCCATATAATCAACAATATAGCCATAATCTTTGCTTTCACCGTCCAATCGATTGACACGGCAAACGGCTTGAAAAAGCCCGTGGTCTTGCATTTTTTTATCGATATACAGATAAGTTGCACTCGGTGCGTCAAAGCCTGTTAAGAGTTTATCGACCACGATTAACAGTTTCATATTAGCAGGTTCTGTTTTGAACTTCTTTTTAACATCGCGTTCATAATCTTGCGGCGTTTTGCCGTCTAATATTTTTAGATAAGTATCGTATTGTTCTTGTAATTTTGTTCGCATATCTTCGCCAGTATCTTCTGTGCGGACATCGTTATGATTAGGCGAATAGGAAGTTACCACGGCACATTTTTTAAATCCCTTGCTTTGAAAAATAGCCCAATACCGACACGCTTCCAAAATGCTGCCTGCAACGAGCATAGCATTGCCGTGTCCAGATTGCAGGCGTGGGATTATTTCAAAATCGAAGATAATATCATTGGCGATTTTTTCCAAGCGAGATTGCGAACTTAAAAGCGTTTGCATATTGCCCCACATTCTTTTCAGTTCGGCTTTGGCACTATTATTCAAGCCTTGTGTTTTCACTTCAAACCATTTATCAATTTTATCTTGCTCGGTGATACTTTGGGGGACTTCTCTGGCTTCGTAGCGTAAATCAAGCACCACTTCATCTTGCACGGCTTCATTAAATTTATAGCAATGGATATACTCGCCAAAAGTTTCAAGCGAAGTGATTTTATCTTTTTTAAGAAGTGGCGTGCCCGTAAAGCCGATAAAAATAGCGTTGGGCAAAATTTCTTTCATGGCTTGGTGTAATTTGCCTGATTGCGTTCTATGGCATTCATCGACAAAGACCACAATTTTACCTTTGGGCTTAAAATTCCTTGGGACACTATTTTTCAAATCAGCGATAACCGCTTGTGAATTATCAGCATTTGCAGGTGAAGATTTAGAAAATTTATACACGAGTGAGCAAATCAGCCTATCA
>JAFWRB010000054.1 GCA_017508845.1 Neisseriaceae bacterium
ATAGCCATTTCAGGACTATCCTGAATATTCATTGTTTGAGCAATTTTGGTGAAGTCTTTCATTTTCAGGCAGCCTGAAAGTTAAACTCTACGCAAATTGTTTTAAGAAATTCAAATCGTTATCAAAAAACAGACGCAAGTCGTTAATGCCGTAACGCAACATGGCAAAGCGGTCTAAACCAATGCCAAAGGCAAAGCCTGTGTATTCTTCGGGGTTGATATTCACATTGCGTAAGACATTGGGGTGCACCATACCGCAACCGCCCACTTCCAACCATTTGCCGTTTTCCATTTGAATATCAATTTCCGCAGACGGTTCGGTAAAGGGGAAAAAGGACGGACGGAAACGCACTTGCAAGTCTTCTCGTTCAAAAAATTTGCGGATAAATTCAGCAAAAACCGCTTTTAAGTCGGCAAACGACACGCCTTTTTCAACCCACAAACCTTCGGCTTGATGAAACATCGGCGAGTGGGTTGCGTCCGAATCCACACGATACACCCGACCTGGTGCGATAATGCGAATCGGCGGATTTTTTTTCGCCAGCATATAACGAATTTGAATGCCCGAAGTGTGCGTACGCAACACATCGCCATTTTCCACATAGAAAGTGTCTTGCATGGCACGGGCGGGGTGATTTTCAGGGATATTCAATGCCCGAAAATTGTGAAAATCGTCTTCAATTTCAGGGCCGTCTGCCACTTCAAAACCCATAGCGTGAAACAGCGATACCACGCGTTCGCGAGTTAAGGTTACAGGGTGCAAGCCGCCACTTTGCCCATTGCGACCAGGCAAGGTTACATCTAACGCTTCTGCTGCCAACTGGGCTTCTAATTTGGCTTGCTCCAATGCGTCTTTTTTCGCCGCAAAGGCTGCCTGAAAGCGTTCTTTTTGAGCGTTAATTTCTGCTCCTGCGGTTTTGCGTTCATCAGGCGGAAGACTCCCCAAAGTTTTAAGCAAGGCATTCAAACTGCCCGTTTTACCCATATAACGGGCTTTAATCAATTCTAAATCTTGTGTATTGCCACAAGCGTTAATTTCGGCAATACCGTTATCAGCAATATTTTGTGCGTCTGACATATTGTTAAAAATCCGTATAAATAAATAAGTTGATTGTTTTCAGGCAGCCTGAAAAAGGTTTATTTTACTACGATTGTCAAACGCTCACAGAATTAAATCGCATATTGATGATAAGAATACTTTATTTGCACTGCAAAATAGTATATAATCCGCAATGGACTGTGATTTTTATCATAGTCCGTTGTTTTTCTTTTTTTCTTTAAACAATACAGTCGTTTTTCGCTCAATTTGGCACAGTGAAATATGCTTATTTAAGCGACAAGCGGCTACGAAACATAAATGGAGTTCAGAATGAACAATAAAGGACAATTATTACAAGATCCTTTTTTGAATGCCTTGCGTAAAGAGCATGTGCCTGTATCAATTTACTTGGTCAATGGCATTAAATTGCAGGGGCAAGTGGAATCTTTCGACCAATATGTTGTGTTGCTACGCAACTCAACGGTAACGCAAATGGTGTATAAACACGCTATTTCTACCATTGTGCCAGCACGCATGGTGTCGATTAACCACGACAACAACCAGCAGTCGCAAGCACCACAACAATGAGTGAAAACTTAAATCCAAAGGGGCTGATTTTCAGCCCTTTTATTTATGAAAGGTAACCTGAAAATGAATTTATGGCAAAAAATAGGTAAATTACTGCTCACCGCACTGTGCTGTGGCGTTTTATTCACAACCGCATGTAGCGGCAATCCTGAAAAACAGGATTTAATCGCTTTGGGCAAAGCGTTTAAGTCATTAGGTTATGAAAATAAAGACCAAGAATTTAAACAAAAAATGCAAACGGTTAAAAACGAAGACGAAATGAAAGCCGTCATTCAAGAATTTTTACCGATTTTTGAAAAGACACCGCAAGAAATTCGCCAACTCAATATGAAAAGCGAAGAAGGTAAAAAATTACAAAAAGATATTGCAGACGGCTTTGATAAATTGGTTAGCGTCATTCGCAAAATGCTCACCATTGACCCTAACGATGCGGATGCAGTTTTTCAATTAAACAAAGAAGCAATGGACGGTCAAATGCAGTTACAACAAGCCCAGCAACGACTTTTTACATTAGCAGGCAAACACGGTTTGAAATTGGATAAATAAACATTCAGGCAGCCTGAAACAGTGTATCCCAACACAACACGGCAGAAAAATCTTATTCTGTCGTGTTTTTATTGCTTTCAGGCAGCCTGAAAAGCCTTTCAAACTATTATATAATCAAAAACTTTTCCAACCGCCCTATTCTGCTATGCCCATGATTACTTTCCCCAACAGCCCATTTAAACTCAACCAGCCTTTTCCCCCTGCTGGCGACCAGCCTGTGGCGATTGCTGAACTTTTGGCAGGTTTGCAAAACAATCTGAAAGCCCAAACGCTTTTGGGTGTTACGGGTTCAGGTAAGACTTATACAATGGCAAATGTGATTGCGGCAAGTGGTCGTCCTACGATTATTATGGCTCATAACAAAACGCTTGCTGCTCAACTTTATGCGGAAATGCGGTCGTTTTTTCCTGAAAATGCAGTGGAATATTTTGTGTCGTATTACGACTATTATCAGCCCGAAGCCTATGTTCCTGCTCGCGATTTGTTTATTGAAAAAGATTCGTCCATTAACGAACACATTGAGCAAATGCGGCTGTCGGCAACCAAAAGCCTGTTAGAACGCCCCGATGTGATTATTGTGGCGACTGTTTCGGCGATTTACGGTATCGGCGACCCTGATGAGTATTCGCAAATGGTGTTGCATATTAAGGAGCACGGCAAAATGTCGCAAAAGGAAATCATCGCTCGTCTTGTGGCAATGCAGTATGAACGGGGCGATATGGATTTTCAACGCGGTTCTTTCAGGGTGCGTGGCGATGTGATGGATATTTACCCTGCGGAAAGTCCTGAAACGGCGGTGCGGCTGTCGCTGTTTGATGATGAAATTGAAAGCATTACTCTGTTTGATCCGCTCACAGGCAGCACGAAAAAACGCGTGGGGCGTTACACGGTTTTTCCGTCCAGTCATTATGTTACGCCACGAGAAACGGTTTTGGCGGCGTGCGAAACCATTAAGGCTGAACTACGAGAACGGATTGAGTTTTTTCAAAAAGAAAATCGCATTGTCGAAGCCCAACGCATTGAACAACGCACACGCTTTGATTTAGAAATGCTGTATGAAATGGGTTTTTGCAAAGGCATTGAAAATTATTCCCGCCATTTTTCTCGCCGCAAAGAAGGCGAACCGCCGCCCACTTTAATGGATTATCTACCCGATAACGCTTTGATTTTTATAGATGAAAGCCACACAACCATACCGCAAATCGGCGGCATGTTCAAAGGAGACGCGGCTCGCAAACAAAATCTTGTGGATTATGGTTTCAGGCTGCCTTCCGCTCGCGACAATCGACCGCTTAAATTTCACGAATTTGAAAAAATTATGCCGCAGGCGATTTTTGTTTCTGCAACTCCTGCGGCGTATGAAGAAGAACACTCGCAACAAACCGTAGAACAAGTGGTGCGACCGACAGGACTCATTGACCCCGAAATCATCATTCGCCCTGTTGTATCCCAAGTTGATGATTTAATGGCAGAAATTCGCGAACGCACGGCAAAAAATCAACGCATTTTGGTAACCACGCTCACCAAAAAAATGGCAGAACAACTGACAG
>JAFWRB010000055.1 GCA_017508845.1 Neisseriaceae bacterium
GATTTTCAAAGGGAAACACAATGGCAAAAGAAACTTCAATGGGCATTGCGTTAAAAGCCGCAGTGGGCACATTGAGCCGCAAAAAACAAACTGAATTGATTGCTGAATATATCTACAAAAAGTACGATGTATTCAGTCGTTTTAAACCATTGGCCGTAGGCATAGACCAGGACTTAATCAAAGCTATGCCGCAATATGATTCAACGCTGATTTTGCGTGTGTTATCAAACCACTGTCGCCGTCCGCGTTATATTAAGGCTCTTGCCAAAGGCGGCAAACGCTTTGATTTGAACAATCGTTTTAAAGGCGAAATCACTGCCGAAGAACAAGCCGTAGCACAACAACATCCTTGTATGCAAACGGCAAAAGCGGAACAAGGCGAAACTGCAAAACCAGCCGCCTCTGTGGCGGACGACAACAATACAGCAGTTGCCGAACAGTAATTTCTCTCCTATGAAAATGGTTTAGCCGTCTTTTATAAGACGGCGTTTTTTTATTTTCAGGCAGCCTGAAAAACGGTTTATTTTGATACAATTAGCCTTTTCAGGCAGCCTGAAAGATAAGAAAGAATATTTATGCTACTCAATTTATCGCTTAAAAATTTTGTAATTGTTGATGAATTGCAACTGTCGTTTGACGGCGGTTTTACTGTGCTGACGGGCGAAACGGGGGCGGGTAAGTCCATTATTTTGGACGCAATCGGTTTGCTTTTGGGCGATAAAGCCGATTTTTCGCAAATCAGAAATGGTGAAAAAGAAGCCAAATTATCGGCTTTATTTGCGATTGAAAATTTGCCTTCCGTGCAAAATATTCTGATTGAACAAGGATTGAGTGAAGAGCCTGAAAATGAATTGGTCATCAGTCGCATTATTTCAGAGCAGGGGCGTTCGAGGCAGTTTATCAATGGTCAGGCGGCGACTGTGGCACAACTCAAACAAATCGGCGAAAAGTTGATTGATATTCACGGTCAGCACGCCCATTATTCTTTGATGAATGAAAACGAACAGCGGCATATTTTGGATAATTTTTCAGGCTGCCTGAAACAAGCCGAAAGCGTTAAAGCGGCGTATCAGGATTATCAACAGGCACACAATGCTTTAACGGACGCACAAAACAATGCCGAACAACTCGCCGATTTGCAAGAACGATTGGCGTGGCAGTTTCAGGAATTGTCCGAGTTATCCCCCAAGTCAGGTGAGTGGGCGGAATTGTCGGCTCAATACGATATACTCTCGCACGCTGCCGATATTCAAACCGCCGCCGAAAACAGTTATCAACTGATTGACGGCGATAATGGTATGGCGACACTGCTTAATCGTTGCGTGCGGCAAATTGAAGATTTGGCACATATTGAACCGCATTTTAACGACAGTTTGCAGATTTTAGCGTCAGATGAAGCAGAAATTGGCGAAGTTAGCAGCATTTTGCGTTCTGTGGCAAATAAGGGCGAATTAGACCCACAAGAATTAGCCGAATGTGAAGAACGAATGCACAATCTATCGGCGGCGGCGAAAAAATACCGTTGTGATGAAGAAAGGCTCCCTGAAAAATTGGCAGAAATCGAGCAAAAATTGCATCACTTAAATGCGAGTGTCGATATAGAAAAACTGCAACAGCAGGTTAGCGAAAAACTTTTGGCGTATCAAAAAGAAGCGGCAAAATTGTCCAAACAAAGAGAAAACGGGGCAAAACGCTTGTCGGACGAAGTACAGCAGGGCTTACACCGTTTGGCAATGCAGAAAGCCAAGTTTCAGGTTGCCTTAACGCCTGTAAGCGAGCCAAATTTACACGGCAACGAGAAAATTCAATACCAAATCGACACCACGATGAGCGGCGTTTTGCGGCCGTTGGCAAAAACCGCGTCAGGCGGTGAATTGGCACGCATTAGTTTGGCAGTGCAAGTCGCCGCAGGGCGTGCGGCAACCGTGCCGACCTTGATTTTTGACGAAGTCGATAGCGGCATAGGCGGCAGCGTGGCAGATAAAGTAGGGCAGAGTTTGCAACAATTAAGTCAAAATTATCAAGTACTTGCCATTACCCATTTAGCCCAAGTAGCGTCTTACGCTGATAGCCATTGGCAGGTTATAAAAAGCGAAAAAGATAATCAAATTATCAGTAAAATCAATATATTAGATACGGAAAATCGCATTACAGAAATCGCGCGAATGATAAGCGGCGAAAAAATGACCGACACCACACGCCAAAGTGCCGCAGAAATGTTGAAAAATGCACAAGGATAAATAACTTTCAGACAGCCTGAAACAAAAAAACTGTGTCATTGCGAGCCTTGAACAAAGTTCAAGGCGTGGCAATCCAATAAAAAATCGTAGATTTTTTATCAACGCCGCAGGCGTTGTTCTGTTTCTTATAAAATTTAAGTTGCCTAACTTGTTGAATGTAATGCCGTTTCAACGCCTGTGGCGTTGTGTTTTGCCTGCGGCAAAATTAGATTACCACGATTTTTTCTTTCAGGCAGCCTGAAAACGCTATTTTCTGATTTATCTCATTGTTTTTTTACAACGCTTGCGGTAAAAAGCACCTATCTATCAGAATATTAGGAAAATAAAATGTACCAAAAAATTTTAGTCCCCGTTGATGAAAGCGAAGTCGCAATGCGAGCGTTAGCAGAAGCCTGTCGTTTGGCACAGAATACACAAGCAACAGTGTGTGCTGTGCATATTCGCGAATACGCTCCTGTGGCATGGAGTAGTTCTGGTATAGCAGGAGATGAGATAAACGATGAAGTTATCAATCGTGTTCAAGCGATATTGCAACAATATTCTATTCAAAGCGAGTGCGTAGGCTTGGATAATTCAGGGGAAAAAGTTGCTAAAATCATTTGCCGAGAAGCTAAACAACGTCATTGTGATTTAATTATTATGGGCACGCACGGCTTAACAGGTTTAATGCACCTGCTTATGGGCTCAGTTGCCGAAGGGGTTTTGCGACACGCTAAAATGCCTGTTATGTTGATTCGTCAAAATGAAGATAATGAGTAGGCTGACATAAGGCAAATACCTTTTTATCTAAGCAAAAACGCCTGCCCAAAGCAAGCGTTTTTATTGATATATCAACATTATCCCAAAAGCAGTGAATCGTCATCAATTTCTTCGCCGCGTGTTCGTTCAAACATTTTGAGTAGGTCAGCCACTTCCAAGCCTTGTCGTTTTTCGCCTGCCACATCAAGCACTACGCGTCCTTGATGCAGCATAACGGTGCGTGTGCCGTGGTCTAATGCTTGTCGCATTGAGTGCGTTACCATCATCACGGTGAGTTTGTTTTCTTGAACAATTTGGTCGGTAAGTTCCATCACAAATGCGGCGGTTTTGGGGTCGAGTGCGGCAGTGTGTTCGTCTAATAATAAAATTTTGGACGGCTGCAAGGACGCCATTAACAGGCTCACCGCTTGGCGTTGTCCGCCTGATAATAAGCCCATTCGGTCGGTTAAGCGGTTTTCCAAGCCTAATTTGAGTATGGATAATTTTTCGCGAAAGCGTTCGCGTTTGTGTTTGTCTATGGCTAATTTAAAACCCCTTTTGTGTCCGCGTTTGTCGGCTAATGCCAAGTTTTCTTCAATACTCAACGCTTCGCAAGTGCCTGCCATCGGGTCTTGGAAAACGCGTGCAACCCAGTGGGCTCGCTTGTGGGCTCCGATTCGTGTTACATCTTTGCCGTTGATAAAAATTTTGCCTGAATCCACAAATTGTATGCCGCTAATAGCGTTCAAAAAAGTGGATTTGCCCGCACCATTACTGCCAATCACGGTTACAAATTCGCCGTCTTTGATATTTAACGACATACCACGCAAAACGGGGTTTTCAATCGGTGTGCCTTTGTTAAAGGTTAGATACAAATTTTCTGCCTGCATCATGATAATAGCCTCTTCACTTCAAAATTATGCGGCGTTGGCTTGCTCCGCCGTATTATTTATACTGTCGTTCGCTCGCCGCCTTGCCTACTTTTGAATTGAAGCGGCTATCTTTTTTCGTTTCAGTACTTGCGATTTAATTTTGGGTAGAACCAAAGCAATCACCACTAAAACAGCCGTAACCAAATTCACATCTTGCGATTTTAAGCCCCAGTCGCTTAAAGTTTCGTTGCCTAATGCTAACTGTATGAATAAACGATATAAAATTGAGCCGATAATCACAGACACAGTGATGAAAATGATGCGTTTTGTGGGCATTAAGGTTTCGCCGATAATCACCGCCGCCAAGCCGATGACAATTGTGCCGACACCGATTGAAATATCCGCACTGCCGTAAATTTGCACAAATAATGCTCCGCCTAATGCAATCAGTGCGTTCGATAAAGCCATACCAAACACAACCATTTTGCGTGTGGCAATGCCCTGTGCTTGTGCCATTCGTTGATTTGCTCCTGTGGCTCGCACCGATAAGCCGATTTCGGTAGAAAAAAACCAGTCTAATAATAGTTTAAACACAACCACAAAAGCAAAAATAACTAATGCTTTCATATAAAAGGAATTTTCAGGCGTTAAAAACGGCGTGAAAACGGTTTCTTCGCCCAAAAGCGGTACATTCGGTGCCCCCATAATGCGTAAATTGACGGAATATAAGGCAACCATCACCAAAATACTGGCTAATAAATGCAGAATTTTAAGCGATACATTCAGCCACGCCGTAACCAAACCCGCCGCAGCCCCTGATAGCATACCCAAAAATGTGGCTAACCAAGGATTTGCCAAAAAAGATAAGGGCGAAGTGGGCGGTTGCACAATACACACCGCACACACCGCACCGCCCAAAGGAAAACTACCGTCCGCAGTTAAATCGGGAAAATCCAAAATGCGAAACGAAATCAAAACGCCCAAAGCAACCAAAGCATAAATCAGCCCTGTTTCTAATGCCCCAAAAAAGGCGATTTTACTCATTCCCAAAAATAAAAAATCTGACATAAATAAAACGCTTTCTGTATGTATTTTTATGTTTTCAGGCAGCCTGAAAATAAGGTTTGTTTTAACGAAGTTAAAACCTTTTATGAACGAAGTTCATAAAAGTAGATTGCGAAGCAATCAAGCCGAAATTTCAACGAGCCGCAAGGCGAAGTTAAAATATTTATTTCACCACAGTATGTTCAATTCCGCCTGAAATTTCACCAAACACTTCGGTTTTACTGCCGCCGTCTGTGGCACAGGCGGATAGAGCGAATAGGGCGGTCAATAGGGTGATTGTGCGAATAAACATAATATTTCCTTACTGATAAATTTCGCCAAATATTTCCGTGTTGCCATTTGCACAGGCAGAAATGGCGAACAATATAACGAACAGGCACAGAATACGAACAAACATAATGTTTCCTTATTTACATTTCAGACAGTCTGAAAAGGAGTAATTATAACCATATTTCATACTTTTCAGGCAGCCTGAAACTCAATTCTTATCTTTAAAACACACAATTTGACTTAAATAAAAGTTTTTTTTGCTGTTGTTCTGTATCATCAAATTTTTTTCAGGCAGCCTGAAAACTGCCATTTTGAATAGGGATAGAAATAACGATGACTGAACAATTTGATGTTGCCATTATTGGTGCGGGTCCGTCTGGCTCTTCTGCCGCTGCCTTGTTGCACAAAAAAGGTTGGCGTGTGTGTGTTTTGGAAAAACAGCATTTTCCGCGTTTTGTGATTGGCGAAAGCCTTTTGCCACATTGTATGGAAATTTTGGACGAAGCGGGCTTTTTGCCAGCGGTTGAACGAGAACCTTCGTTTCAGTTCAAAAACGGTGCGGCTTTCACTTGGGGCAGTCGCTATACTTACTTTGATTTTACCGATAAATTTTCACCAGGACCGGGTACAACTTACCAAGTTCGCCGTGGCATTTTCGATAAAATTTTGATTGACGAAGCCGAAAAACAAGGCGTTACCGTGCGTTATGGACATACCGTAACGGCGTTTGATAACAGCGGTGATGAAGCGATTTTGTCGGTTGAACAAGAAAATGGCGAGCCGTATCAGTTGCAAGCCAAATTTGTGTTAGACGCATCAGGCTATGGCAGATTGTTGCCGCGTCTTTTAGATTTGGAATTGCCGTCCCATTTGCCTGTGCGTGAAGCCCATTTCACCCACATTGACGACAACATTACCGACCCGTCTTTTGAACGCGAAAAAATCTTAATTTCCACGCATTCCACTTATCGTGATGTGTGGATTTGGTTGATTCCGTTTGCTGATAATCGCACTTCTTTGGGCGTGGTAGGGCTGCCTGAACGCTTTGCAGGCATTGGGGACTCGGAAACCATTTTGAAAAAATTTGTTTCCGAAGTGCCGATGTTAAAACGTATTTTGAAAGACACGGTTTGGGATAACGAAGTGCCATACCGCAATATTCGTGGCTATTCTGCAAATGTGAAAACCCTGATTGGCAAGCATTTTGCCTTACTTGGCAATGCGTCCGAATTTTTGGACCCCGTATTTTCCAGCGGTGTAACCATTGCCTTACATTCCGCCAAATTGGCTGCCGATGTGTTAGACAAACAATTAAGCGGCACGGCGGTTGATTGGCAAACCGAATTTGCTGACCCATTGATGATAGGCGTAAATGCGTTCCGCACCTATGTAAATGGCTGGTATGACGGCGGTTTCCAAGACGCAATTTTTGCCGAAGGCAGAACGCCCGAAATCAGCCGTATGATTTCGTCTATTTTGGCAGGCTACGCTTGGGATACGACAAATCCATTTGTAGAAAAATCCGAACGCCGCTTACAAGCATTAGCAGAAACAGTGGGGCATTTAGAATACAGATAGCAGTTATTAAGTCAATTAGGTTGCCACGCCTTGCAAAGCACGGCTCGCAATACACATATCCGTAAGCGATAAAATCGCCAACGGCTATTGTTAGTTTGACGGATATAATGTAGATAACGCTTCGAGTTTCTTTCAGGCAGCCTGAAAGAAATATCGGGGCGTTATCTTTAAATAATTCGTTTTGCCTGACAAGGCATAATATCCATTGCTCATTGAAAAACCCTTGTGTTATCCTTATATTATTAAATGATTTATTTTTTCAGGTAGCCTTGTATGTCATCGGAACAAACTACGGATAATTTTCGTTCGATTGCCGATAATTTTTTAGTTGCTATGCCCAAAAATGGTTCATCTTTTTTTGCGGGCAGTGTGGTGTATTTATGTGGTCATACGCCAGACGGAGCAATGGGTTTGGTGATTAACAAGCCGTCTCCCATTCGTATGCGGCAGTTGTTTGAGTCCGAAGAAAAGCCCATTCCCAAACGCTTTGACGATCAATGGGTATCATTAGGCGGGCCTGTGCAAACCGACCGTGGTTTTTTTATTCACACCCCAATCGGCAAATGGAATAGCAGCATTATTGTGAATGACGACATTGCCGTTACTTCTTCTCGCGACATTGTTACAGGCTTATTAGAAGACGAACACAACGCCATTAAAACCGTGGCGGCAATCGGTTATTGCTCATGGACAGCAGGGCAGTTAGAAAAAGAAATTGCCGATGACTTTTGGCTGATTGCCCCAGCGGACTACAACATTATGTTTGATTTGCCTTTTTTCAAACGCTATGATGCGGCTTTGCGTTCTTTGGGCGTATCTGCCGCCGTGCGACTATCAGGTGCATCAGGTCATGCGTGATGAATATTCAGGCAGCCTGAAAGGTTCGGTTTTGGCTTTTGATTTTGGCAAAACGCGAATCGGCGTGGCACAAGGCAATACGCAAATTGCCATTGCACACCCCGTTTGCACGATAACAGGCAAAAATAATCAAGATAAATTCAATCAAATCAGTGGGTTAGTAAAAGAATGGCAACCTGATTTTTTGCTTGTCGGACGACCTTGCCATTTAGACGGCACAGAACACGAGATGACACAATCCGCCGAAAAATTCGCCCGCCGTTTATATGCAACATTCAGGCTGCCTGTGGGTTTGCTTGATGAACGCTTAACTTCAATCGCCGCCGAACAACGCTTAACCGAAGCCCAAACTTTCGGCAAAAAACGCAAACAGGCATTAGACCAAGTTGCCGCTATGGAAATTTTGCAATCGTTTTTTAACGATTGTGCGTGCGATAAAGTGATGAATAATCAAGATTAAATGTTTTTAACTTCACTTCGTTCGCCCTACGCTGTTTCAGCAAGCGTAGTGTGGGCAACTTGCCTGCCACGCGTTTGAATGAATTTTCAGGCTGACTGAAAGGTTTTATTAAAGGAATAAAAAATGGGTTCGTTAGTTGTTGGCACAATTTATTTTGGTTTAATGTTTATATTGGCAGGATTTTTTCTGCTGTTGGCGTTGATTTTTCCTAAACAAGCCAAAGGATTTTTTATTACGGCTGCTTGTATTGTAGTTTTGTTTATTGTGGTTATTCCATTGTGGGCAAGATTATCCTTAAAAATAATGGAAATTAAAGAACGCCCTGTAAAAGAAGCAGCAGAAAAAAGATATAACGAAGCCCGTGCCGTTTTTGATGAGCAATGCAAAAAAGTAGGAGAAAAAATTTACCGCACTGTGGATAATGTTGATGGAATTATGTTGTTGAAAGTGCGTTATAGTGAATATAAACATGCCAATGATCCTATGTGGGAAAATGCGGCAATGTATAAAGAATCGACTAATGGTTTTTATATTCACTCTTTTTTTGAAGATAAACTTATAGACAATAATGGAAATATTTATATAAGCGACAATCAAAAAACTTATGTAGGTGGCAAACTTCGTAAAAATGAAAAATATACTTATTTTAATGGCTATCAATTTGTAGATGTGCAAAAAAAAGACGGAAGAATTATTCGATATAGTGGAAAATTAACTTCTGACGAAATATACGATAAAACAGAACCTACTTTATCACCTAAAA
>JAFWRB010000008.1 GCA_017508845.1 Neisseriaceae bacterium
CGCCGATTATTGCCGACTGCAAATCAGGCGTATCGTGTGCAGGACGCAAGGCGGCCGTGGCGAATTTACTGTGTGAAGCGGGCGATAATTTCAAAGCCTACGGTGCGGCAGGTCATCGTCATTTACCAGAAATTAAGCAGAATATCAATGACATAGCAGCAGGTTTTGCCGAACAATTTATTTTCGTGCCGCATTTAACGCCTTTAATTCGTGGTATGCACGCCACAATTTATGTTACTGCTGAACAAGGAGCAGATTTGCACCAAACTTTGGCTGAATTTTATTCAGGCAGCCTATTTGTAGATATTCTGCCACAAGGAATGCTGCCTGAAACCCGCAGTGTGCGTGCGTCTAACAACTGTCGCATTGGCGTGGTGAAAGCCCCACAAATGGACAACGCCTACATTCTGTTTTCGGTGATTGACAACTTGGTAAAAGGAGCAGCAGGACAAGCCGTGCAGAATATGAACTTAATGTTCGGGCTACCTGAAAACGAAGGCTTAAAAATTACACCTGTGTTGCCGTAATGCAGTGAGCAGTGATTTAGTTTTGCCTTGCGGCAAAACAGATATGACTAGATAACGCTTCGATATTCCTTTCAGGCTGCCTGAAAGAAAAATCGAAGCGTTATCTTAATAAATTATCTGTTTCGCCTGACAAGGCGAAACGAAACAACTGCTCACTGGTAACTACTCACTGCTCATTGACTTAACGCTATACCCCTGATTTTTCAGCAATTCTACCAAGCCGTTTTTGCCAATGGTGTGCATCGCTCCGACTGCAATCACGGTTGATTGGTGTGGTAATTCGGCTTGAATTTTGGGTAACCACGACGCGGTGCGTTCGTCTAATAGCGTGGTGTAAATCCATTTTTTCCAAAATTCTCGGTCGGCTGGCGGAATAAATTTTAACTGCTCATCATCGTTAAAAGCATAGGCAAAAAACGGCACAAGTTCGCCCTTGTTATATAATTCAATCAAACGCACATTCATTTTTTCCATTTCTTGCCAATGAGTTACTGCGTTTTGCAAGGATTGAATGTGTTTGTCTTGTGGCAATTCTTGAAAAATTTTTGCCCCCACTAACGCACTTTCCAAGCCCGTGCGTTTGATGCCTTTTGCCGCCGCCTTTTGCGAGAGAAGATAATCAATACCATTTTTCTCCGATAAATCAGGGTTAGTGGTCATATTGGTCATCAACATATTGGCAGACCACGCATTTAAATGGTCATAAAGCGGCAAAACTTCTTGCATAGTCGGCGATTTTTGCCATAAGTTTTTGACTTTATAATATAAATCATCACCCAATTCATCACGCAAGCCATTGGGATTGCCTGTGGCAAGCATACCAAACAGGGCAAAACTATCAGGATTTAAGGCTTCTATGCTATCCACAGGCATAAACACTTCGGTCATTAAGAGTTGCGATTTGCCGAGAATATTATTCAGGCAGCCTGAAAGTTCGCGACCTTTTTTATTGATGTGAATGGTGCCGACCAAATACGACACAGGCTCGCCCGCCTTTTCAATTTGCCACACAAAAGGGCAGCGTTCTGCATAACACACAGAAATCATTAGAAAAAATGCCATAAAAATGGAAAATATTTTTTTCATTATCTGTCCCTTGGGTGAAAAATATCCAAGCGTTATTGTAACCAACAATCAAAAAATATTGCGATTTTTCAGGCTGCCTGAAAAATAAAATAATCTCATCGCCCCCTAATATTTAGGGTAAAATCTCGCCATTTTAATGCAACATATCAAGCAAGGAATACCACAATGAGCGAAGAATCTCCGATTATTTTTACCGAAAACTGCTGTGCCAAAGTGCAAGATTTAATTGCCGAAGAAAACAATCCTGACTTAAAACTGCGGGTATTTGTTACGGGCGGCGGTTGTTCTGGGTTTCAATATGGTTTTACTTTTGACGAAATTGTCAATGACGATGATTTTCAAATCGAAAAAGACGGTTTAACCTTTTTGATTGACCCGATGAGTTATCAATATTTAGTCGGTGCGGAAATCGACTACACCGAAAGCCTGCAAGGTTCGCAATTTGTGATTCGCAATCCCAATGCCGTAACCACTTGCAGTTGTGGCTCATCGTTTAGCGTTTAATTTGACTATGTTTCAAGAACCCGAAGATTTTATCCTTGCCGCCTTTGCCATTGTTTGGACAGGCGTTACATTCCTTTTGTGCAAACAATTTATTGGTATGGATATTTCAGGCAGCCTGAAAGTTACCATTGCCACGGGTGTTTTGCTTGCCGCTTTGTTTGTGGCGTGGCAAATGGGCGTTTGGCGAAAATGGTTTTTCCCGCTGATTGCAGGTGCATTTGTCGCTTGCTGGTATCCATTGCTCGACTGGATTGCGATTAAAAAACACCTGCCACAAGGTGTGGCGGCAAATACGCCGATTATCTTCAACGCTCCGTGGTATGCGTCTTGGACATTCAAATTGTCATTAACGGCAGCAGTGATTGTGGCAAGTGGCATTTGGTTGTGGGTAAAAGGGAAAAAACAATAATCGTTCCCCACGCTGTTTGATGATATTTCAGGCAGGTACAAAAACAAAAATTTTCAATTTAATTTAGCGTAAATAGGATTAACACAATGGCAAAAACAGACGACAAAATCGAGGACAAAAGCAAGGCTTTGGCGGAGGCTTTAAAGCAAATTGAAAAACAATTTGGCAAAGGTGCCATTATGAAAATGGACGGTAGCCAAAAAGAACAGTTAGAAGTCATTTCCACAGGCTCGTTGGGCTTGGATTTGGCGTTAGGCGTGGGCGGTTTGCCGCGTGGCCGCATTGTGGAAATTTTTGGACCCGAATCATCAGGCAAAACCACGCTGTGTTTGGAAGCGATTGCTCAATGTCAAAAAGCAGGCGGCAAATGTGCGTTTATTGACGCAGAAAATGCGTTTGACCCGATTTATGCCACAAAATTAGGCGTTAAAGTGGAAGATTTGCTTGTGTCGCAACCCGATACAGGCGAACAAGGCTTGGAAATTTGCGATATGCTGGTGCGTTCGGGCGGTATTGATATGATTGTAGTCGATTCGGTTGCCGCACTTGTTCCCAAAGCGGAAATCGAGGGCGAAATGGGCGATTCGCATGTTGGCTTGCAAGCACGCTTAATGAGCCAAGCCTTACGCAAACTCACAGGGGCAATCAAGCAAACCAACACGCTTGTGGTGTTTATCAACCAAATTCGTATGAAAATTGGCGTGATGTTTGGCAATCCCGAAACCACAACAGGCGGCAATGCTCTGAAATTCTATGCGTCTGTGCGTTTGGACATTCGCCGCACAGGCACGATTAAAAAAGGCGAAGAGGCATTAGGCAACGAAACGCGTGTGAAAGTGGTGAAAAACAAAGTGGCGCCGCCATTTAAGCAAGCCGAATTTGATATTCTGTATGGCGAGGGCATTTCGTTTGAGGGCGAAGTCATCGACATTGGCGTGAAATTGGATATTATTGAAAAATCAGGGGCTTGGTATAGTTACAACGGCAATAAAATCGGTCAAGGCAAAGACAATACACGCTTGTGGCTCAAAGAAAACCCTGAAATTTTGGACGAAATCAACAAGAAAATTCGTGAAAAAATCGGCGGCGGTGCAACGGTTAATCAAGACATAGACCCTGCGGATATTGAAGACGCTTAAATAAATACAAACCGCCTTGCTGTCAAGGCGGTTTTTTAGTATGTTTCAGGCTGCCTGAAAAAAGTTATCCACATACAAACCGCCATAAAATCGTTCGTTTCACCACGAAAACGGCTATAATGACGGCAATTTAATCGAAAAGTATTGATGATGTCCCGTTTGGCTGAAACTTTTGCAAACACGCCCAAAGCCCTGATTTCTTATATTACGGCAGGCGACCCTGATTTGCCGACTTCTGTGAGCCTAATGCACGCATTAGCGGAAAATGGCACAGATATAATCGAATTGGGCGTGCCGTTCTCTGACCCTATGGCAGACGGTGCAGTGATTCAGCGAGCCACACAGCGAGCCGTAGATAAAGGCGTTTCTTTGCAAAATGTATTGAATTTAGTGGCACAATTTCGTGAGAAAAATAAAAAAACACCTGTTATTTTAATGGGTTATTTAAATCCGATTTATCGTATGGGCTATGAAAATTTTGCAGCAAAAGCCAAAGCGGCAGATATTGACGGCGTTTTAACCGTTGATTGTCCTGTTGATGAAATTGACGCGTTTTCAGGCTGCCTGAAACCTTTTGATATTGCAAATATTTTTCTGATTGCACCAACCACAAGCGAACAACGCATTCAAACAATCGCACACATTGCACAGGGTTTTATTTATTATGTATCGCTCAAAGGGGTTACGGGTTCAAAAGCGTTGAATGTGGCAGAAGTCAAACAACGCGTTGAATTGATTAAAAAATATACCGATTTACCGATTGCAGTGGGCTTTGGCATTAAAAACCCAGATGACGCACGGCAAATAGCACAATGTGCAGACGCAGTAGTTGTGGGCAGTCGCTTTGTAGAGACGATTGAAGAAAATGGCAAGAAAGCCGTTACCGCTGTGGGCAAACTTTCAGGCAGCCTAAAAGCGGCGATTGTGTAAAACCGTAGGGTGGGCAGGTTACCCACCAAAATGGCAGAAATAATTGTAGGGTGGGTCTTCGACCCACCGCAAAGCCGATAGGCTTTGTTATAGGGTGGGCATTCCTGCCCACCATAACGACAAAAAAACATTCAGGCAGCCTGAAAGAAAAAAACAGCCCGATAGGGCAAATATTCTAAAAAACAAAGGTTAATCAACGCCTATCGGCGTTGCGGTGGGCTGGAAAGCCCACCCTATAAGGCAGCCTGAAAGTAAATTTTGGGTAACAGGATAAACAATGATTGTATTGATTTTAGGAACTTTATGCTCTTTAACTTTATCCGCCATAGTATTGTATATCCTGCTTATCATATTCGCATTGATAGGAAAAATATTTGATATAAAAAAACTATTTTATATTGATAAGAAAATAAAAAAAATAATATTTTTTACCACATTTGTAATAACAGAATGTTTGCTTTTATCGTTTATTTTCAGTATTTCAAAAATGTGGGATAATTAAATTATTGTATTTTAACTTATTGATAAATATAATTTTCAGGCAGCCTGAAAAAAGAATAGAGTATATATAGCAAAAAACATTGCTATATCAAGTAGTAAGGAAAACCGTTATGAGTTGGCTCGATAAATTATTGCCGCCGAAAATCAAACGCGGCGAGAAAAAAGCATCGTCCAAAGTCCCAGAAGGCTTGTGGGTAAAATGCGATGAATGTGCTTCCACTTTATACAGCACCGACTTGGAAAACAACGCCCAAGTTTGCCCCAAATGCGGTCATCATATGCCGTTAGACGCACGCAGTCGCATTGACTTGTTGTTAGACCCTGATTTTCGTGAAGAAATCGGACGCGAAATTAAACCTGTGGATATTCTGAAATTCAAAGACAGCAAAAAATATCCCGACCGCTTAACTGCCGCTCGCAAACAAACAGGCGAAGATGACGCTTTGGTTGTGGTGCGTGGCACGATGGAAAACTTGCCCGTTGTGATTGCCGCATTTGAGTTCAAATTTATCGGCGGTTCAATGGGTTCGGTTGTGGGCGAACGCTTTGTGCGTGGCGTAAAAGCAGCCGTTGCCGCAAACTGCCCCTTTATCTGTGTTACTGCGTCAGGCGGTGCGAGAATGCAAGAGGGCTTAAATTCCTTAATGCAAATGGCAAAAACTTCTGCTGCTTTACATTTACTCAAAGACAAAAAATTGCCGTTTATTTCGGTTTTAACCGACCCCACAATGGGCGGCGTGTCGGCAAGTTTTGCCTTTTTGGGCGATATTGTGATGGCAGAACCAGGTGCATTAGTGGGCTTTGCAGGCCCCCGCGTGATTGAACAAACCGTACGCGAAACCTTGCCAGACGGCTTTCAACGCTCGGAATTTCTGTTGAATAAAGGAGCGATTGACCAAATCGTAACCCGCCAAGAAATGAAATCCGCCATTGCACGGCTTTTGCGTCTGTTAATGCATCAGCCTGCGTATGATAACGAAAAGGCTGCCTGAAAAACTTGTAGGGTGGGTTTCTAACCCACCATAACGGACAAAACGATTTCAGGCAGCCTGAAACCATATAATATATTGAATATAAAGGAAAATAAAATGACCCCCAGCAAACACATTCTATTAGGCATAACAGGCGGTATTGCGGCTTATAAGTCGTGCGAAGTGGTGCGTTTGCTGAAAAAAGCAGGTCATCGTGTGAGCGTGGTGATGACGCAAGCCGCGTGTGAATTTGTGTCGCCTTTAACTTTTCAAGCATTAAGTGGCGAGCCTGTTTTAACCGATTTGGGGCAGAGTAACAACGCAATGGCTCATATTCAAACCGTCCGCAATGCCGATTTATTGCTGATTGCCCCTGCCACAGCGAATACTGTTGCCAAAATCGCACACGGCATTGCCGATAATCTGCTTACCACAATGGTTGCGGCTCGTGGGCGTTGTCCTTTGGCAATCGCTCCTGCAATGAATGTTGAAATGTGGTATAACCCTGCAAATATTCGTAATATCAATCAGTTACAACAAGATGGTGCGGTTTTGTTTCTGCCCGATAGTGGCGATTTAGCCTGTGGCGAAAAAGGTTTCGGCAGAATGAAAGAACCTGCTGAACTTATTGATTTAATTGAAGATATTTGGGCAGAAAAATCTTTGGCAGGCAAAAAAGTGCTGATTACAGTCGGTGCAACTTTTGAAGCCATTGACCCTGTGCGTGGCATTACCAATATTTCATCGGGCAAAATGGGCGTGGCTCTGGCTCGTGCTTGTCGAGCCGCAGGAGCAAGTGTTTCGGTTGTAGCAGGGCAAATGCAAGTGCCTTTGCCTGCTGGATTAAACAAAATGGTGCAGGCGACTTCTGCGGAAAATATGTATCAAGCCGTAATGCAAGATATTGAAAAACAAGATATTTTTATATCAGCGGCAGCGGTTGCGGATTATAAAATTAAAAATAAATCAAAACAAAAAATCAAGAAAAACAACCAGTTACCTGTTATTGAATTAGAAGAAAACCCCGATATTTTGGCAAGTGTGGCAAATTTAGACAATCCGCCGTTTTGCGTGGGCTTTGCGGCAGAGAGCGAAAATGTGCTTGATTATGCACGCAAAAAAATGAAAAAGAAAAACTTGCCGATGATTGTGGCGAACACGGTTGCAGATGCGATGGGTAAAGACACCACAACAATGAGCATTATTGATAAAGAAAAAACCACAGAAGTGCCGCACACCGACAAATACACCGCTGCATGTGCGATTGTAGAACGCATTGCGGCTTTGTTGTAGTCTTTTCAGGCTGCCTGAAAGTATTTAATTAAAGGACAAGAAAATGCAAAAACCACAAAAAAAAGTCATTCAAAAAGTGAATATCATCGGCACCATTTTATCCGCAGTAGCCGCCGCAACTGTGGTATTTTTTGTAATGAATAAACAATTAAATCAATGTGTTAATGCATTAAATGAGCAAAAGAATATCATTAAAAATATGCCTGTGGCAGAAAATAAACCACAAGAAAATATTCTTCCCGCTTTAATGCCTAAAAATGTAGAAATATTTAATAAAACTGCCTGTTATCATATATTAGACGCCAGCGTTCCAAACCGTTGTGCGTCTATTTCGTATCAATCATTAGATACGCAATTAGATTGGCTCAATCAGTTATTGTTAGACAATAAAAATCAGAAACAAATAGAAGATGAACTAAAACAACAATTAGAACAAGAACACAATAAAAATACGCAATTTATTGCCCAAGAACAGCAAATCAGTACAACCAAAATCACGGTGAAAGAATACAATCAATTTAATATGGAAAATGTGCCTGTGGCAAATAATACGCACAGTGTTATTTTTCTTAATCAAAAAGGAAAAATGGCTCAATTTCAAATTCACGATAATGAATATGCGTTTGGTATGGCACACGGTATTTTTTCTAATAAATACAGAGTGTTTGATTTACAAAGGCAACAAGAAATTACTTGGGATAATTTACTTATTCCCAGCAAACGCCACATATTAGCCAAAATATTACGCGACCGCTTAAATGAAAATCAAAATTTAGGCGATGATTATTTGGTAAAAAGTTGTGAAAACAAAGAAGAATGTATTGCAGAAGAATTATTAAAAGCCCAATTTTATTTTGATAAAGACGGCATTATTTTTTCCTACGACCCTTATCAAGTTGCCCCTTATTCGCAAGGCGTTGTGGAATTAAAACCCGAATATTGGGAATTGCAAGGCATTATCAATAGCGAATATTTGCCGTATCGATAATAATATTTTTCAGGCAGCCTGAAAGAGTTTTTATTATGTCTATTTCGCTTTTTCGTTCTGACCGCATTGAAATATTGGTGCAAAAATTAGCAGATTTAATGCAAAAAAATCCGCAAAAAAATATATTCGTACCGACTGAAATTTTAATTGCGTCAGATGGTATGAAACATTTTATCAATTTATCGCTTGCCAAAGAATTAGGCGTGGCAAGTAATATTCATTACAGCAAAGTGCATTCTTTTTTTTGGCGAATATTGTATGACAGCAATAAAAACCAAATTAAGCCTTTTCGTTATTGTTATGCTCCTGAAATATTACAATGGCAAATATTAAATGTATTTCAATCAGATAAAATGCCAGAAACAGTAAAAAAAGCCATAAGTTTTTATTTAAAATCACACGATATAGCAGCATACGGTCTATCTCAAACTTTGGCTAAATTATTTGAACAATATATGATTTATCGCCCTGATTGGATTCGTGCTTGGTCTAAAAATAAGTTAATTGCTACATTAGGTGATGATGAAATTTGGCAAAAAGATTTATGGTTGGCAATTCAAGAAAGTTTGGACGCCCCCAATCGAGTGGAATTATTAGATGACTTACTCACTAAATTAAAAAATAAAAAATTATCTTTCAGGCTGCCTGAAAGAGTATTTGTTTTTGCCGCGGGGGCATTGGCTCCGCTTTATTTGCAATTATTTAACGCATTATCACAGCACACACACATTCATTTATTGGTTTTGGCTCCGTCTTGTGCCTATTGGGGCGATTCGCGACAGGGCGACCCAGACGCTAATCCTTTATTAGCGTCATTAGGCGGACAAAGCCGCGATTTTTTTGATTTATTGAACGAAATCAATTTTGATGAAGATGATGAATATTTTACGGTAGATGAAATGGCGGATGACACAAGCCTTCTTCACCGTGTGCAATATGCCATTCGTCATTATCAACCGCTTGAAAATATTGAAAAAACATTGCCTGATAATTCAATCGTTTTGCATTCGGCGTATTCGCCTGTGCGAGAGTTGCACGCTGTAAAAGACGCTATTTTGTATTTTTTACAAGAAAATCAAGAATATACACTTGATGATATAGCGGTTTTATCGCCTAATATTGAAGCCTATGCTCCGTTTATTGAAGCGGTGTTTGGGCAAAATGCGGCGGACGGCATTTATTTGCCTTATTCTTTGGCAGATACGGCTATCAGCATAGGCAGTGCGTATTTGCAGGCGTGGGGGGCGTTGTTGGCGGTGTTTGACAGCCGTTTTGAAGTGGCAAGCGTGTGGGCGTTATTGGAAAATCAAGCCATTTTGCGGCATGCCGATTTGAATTTATCGGATTTGGGTGTGATACAACAAGTGCTTGAAAATGCACGAATTTGCTTTGCGTGGGACAGTGCGGAACGCCAAGCCTACGGCGGCGGTGAAGATGAAGATTTATTCACTTGGTCGCAAGCCTTAAACCGCATTTGTGCAGGGCTTATGCTGCCTGAAAACAGTGCCTATTGGCAAGGCATTGCTCCTTTGCATTTGGACATTAGCCTATTGCCTGTATTAAGCAAGTTTGTAGCGTTGATTGAAAAAATTCATCAATTTCGCACACAATGGCAGCAAAAATTAACCGTCAGCCAATGGGCGGCGTATTTACAAGCCATTCACGATGAATTGCTCTCTGACGACAGCGATGACGCAAGTCATTTTTTGCAAGCGGTGAATGATTGGCAAGAGCAGTGCGACATGGCTGAGTTAAACGACCCTGTGTCTCATAGTGTGATTGCCACACATTTATCCCATTTGTTTGCCACTTCTACGCAAAAAAACTTTTTGCGTGGCGGCATTTCCTTTGGTTCGCTGATACCGTTACGCAGTTTGCCGTTTGCCTTTTTGGGGCTATTGGGCATGGACGCCAATTCTTTTCCACGACCCAGTGTGAAATTGCCGTTTGATTTAATGAAAATCAAGCCACAAAAGGGCGACCGTTCTCGCCGCGATGACGACCGTTATTTATTTTTAGAAAGCGTTATCAGTGCCAGGCATACGCTGTATTTGTCGTTCGTGGGCAAAGATATTCACAGCAACAGCCTGTTAGCCCCGTCCGAATTGATTTGGGAATTGGGCGACACACTTGCCGTATTAAGCAATCTGCCCAAAGAATATTGGGAAGAATACACCGTACAACACCCTTTACAGGCGTTTTCGCACCGATATTTTGATGAACACCTTTCAGGTAGCCTGAAAAGGTCATTTCGGCAAAAATATGCAGACGCATTGAATGGGGCTGATATTCAAAAAGCAGATAAAAATCAAAAGATTGAATATAAAAATAATGAAATTTCATTTGATTGGACGGCATTTTTGCGTTTTTGGAAAAATCCTGCACGCCGTTGGTTAGAATGCAATTCCGACTGGAAAAATCCGTATATTCAAAGAGATACGGTAGAACGAGAGCCATTTGTCATCAACCACAAACAGCACGGCACGCAAATTCTGACGGATTTTGTGGTGTATGGAAAAGACGCAAGTGAAAGAATGACAGCACAAAATTATTTTCCAGCGGGATTTTTGGGTGACAACGCACGGCAGCAATATCAGGCGTTTGCCGAAGAAATTAAAAAAGAAAATCAAACACTTGGCAAAATATTGCCGTTTAATGTTTTCATTTCAGGCTGCCTGAATGAGCCAATCAGTCTTTCAGGCAGCCTGAACAATATTGATTTAGCCCACAAAAAACGCTTGATTTTAGACGGTACAGCGTTTGCTGAAATTCACCCTAACATATTGATTTCATTGTGGTTAGAGCATTTAGTAGCGAATATTCAATGGGACGAAATTCGCACAATCATTTATCGCCCTGCGGCGGATAAAAAAGAATATTTGCCGTCTATAACACGCACGCAGGCACAGCAATATTTAAGCGAATGGCTTAAAGTGTATAGAGTAGGGCAGAGTGAGCCGATTTATTTCTTCCCCCAATCCGCTTGGGCGGCGGTTGCGGCAATGTTTGGCGGCAGAAAAAACGAGCAAGCCCATAACGCAGAAAAACGCCGTCAATTAAGCGAATGGCTTGCAAGCGATAAACCCAAGTCGTCCGTGCCACTTGAATTGAATGATTTTTTGTATCCAATCATCGCCAAAGCACACGGCAAGTGGTTAGACGCACAATATCCAGAAAGCGACAATGACGCATACAAAACACTGTTTTGCGAACGCAATATGGTTGATACGCCATTGCACAAAAAATTGCCTGTTACGCCTGTGAATACGGCAGAATTTATCGCTTTGTGTGTGAAATTGCTGTTGCCGATAAAAGAACATTTTCAGGTAGCCTGAAAGCACTTCCCGTGCAGGGAGATTATCCATACTTGCAATGGCAGTAATTTTTCAGGCAGCCTGAAAAATTAAAATATTTCTTTTAACTTCAATAATATAGACCAAATCACAGGGGCGGTGAGTGCGGTGAATACGCCGCACAAAACCAAAGCCAAAGACGAAAACGCTCCTTCTTCTTCATCGACTTCATTGCAACGAGAAGTGCCAATCACATGAGCGGTTGCACCTATTGCCAAGCCGCGTGCCGCCTTGCTTTTAATGCGAAACACATTCAACAAAGCGTGTCCAAAAATTGCACCCAACAAGCCGACAAATAAAACGCAGGCGGCGGCAATCGGGGCAATGCCGTCTGTTTCGCCCGCCACAACCAACGCTATCGGCGTGGTAACCGATTTAGGCAAAACAGACGCGGCAATCGCATTGTTGGCTCCCAAAATCCACGCAATCGCCACACCGCTTATCATGGCAATAAAAGAACTTAAAAAACAAACGGTTAGTAACACTTTCCAGCGGCGGATAATGTCGGGCAGTTGTTTGTATAATGGAAACGCTAACGACACCACGCTAATTTGTAGCGTTTCGTTAATCAGACGGCTGCCTGAAAAATAGCGGTCGTAGGGAATATTTAATAATAATAACAAAGGGATAAGAAATATAATGGAAAGTAACAATGGGTTAAAAATCGGATAACGCAATTTTTGGGCGATTTTTCTCATCGTCAAAAATGTGATGACCGTTAAAGGCACTGCCCATAAAGCGTCAAACATTTTTATGCTCCTTTTTGAAAGCATTTTTCTTTTTCATCGGACGCATTTGGGCGTTTTTCTCTTGCCATTCAATCAGAAAACCCACAAACAGCAAAATCATGGCAGAACTGGCGGTACACGCCACAATTAAAGGCAATAAGGCTTGCTTAATTGCTGGGTAATTCACCATTAACCCCACGCTCACAGGCACGAACAACAACGCCATATAACGCCCCAAAAGATTGCAGGCAGGAGCAACCCAGTGTTCAGGCACAAGCCGCACAAGCAATACCAAAAACAGCAATAACATGGCAATAATCGTGTCAGGCAAAGGCACGCCAAGCCGCTTGCCCCATTGCCCCAAGTATAAAAACAAACACAAAATCGCCACTGCTCGCAGATATAAAAAAGCAGTTATTAAATAGGATTTCATTTTAGATAGATAATCAAAATAAAGTAAGATGATACACGGATAAATAAGTTTCAGGTAGCCTGAAAGCCAATTCAATAGGCAAAAAAAAATTGCCGTAGGGCAACTTGGCGCGGCGGACGGGGCTCGAACCCGCGACCCCAGGCGTGACAGGCCTGTACTCTAACCAACTGAGCTACCACCGCGTAGCGTTGGTGGGTGATGACGGAGTCGAACCGCCGACATTCTGCTTGTAAGGCAGACGCTCTACCAACTGAGCTAATCACCCACTCGAAAGACCGCCATTAAACCATAAATTCACACGCTTGGCAAGTATATTTTGCAGATTTTTTTTCATCTTCCTGATATACTTACTCATTTTGATGAAAAAGCGAACACAATGAACAAGCCAACAC
>JAFWRB010000056.1 GCA_017508845.1 Neisseriaceae bacterium
AGCGATCTCTGCATCCTCGATGGTGCAGACGCGTTTGCAACAGGCAGGTTACGCATTTTCTTCTCAAACCGACACCGAAGTCATTGCCCACGCTGTTCATCAAGAATATATTAAAAACAATGACTTATTTACCGCGGTTAAAACCGCTTGCCTCCGTTTTCAGGGAGCGTATGCGATTGGCGTGATTGCCGCCGATAAGCCAAACGAACTGGTTGCGGTGAGAATGGGTTGTCCGCAGTTAGTGGCTTTGGGGGAAAATGAAAACTTTATTGCGTCTGATGTTTCTGCGGTGATTTCGCAAACGCGAAAAGTGATGTATTTGCAAGACGGCGATGCGGTGAAATTATCATCACAAGACATTGATTTAATGACAAATTTAGATAATCAGCCGATTTCGCGTGAAATTAAAATATCGGAATTATCGCTGTCATCGTTAGAATTAGGTGCATACAATCATTTTATGCAAAAGGAAATTCACGAACAGCCGCAGGCTTTAACCGATACCATTCAACCTTTATTAGACGGCAATTTTGCTACCGAAGTATTTGGCGAAAATGCTCCTGAATTATTCAAAGACCTAAAAGGCATTAAAATTTTGGCGTGCGGCACTTCGTATTATGCGGCATTAACCGCCAAATACTGGTTAGAAAGCATTGCCCAAATGCCGACCGATGTGGAAATTGCCAGCGAATATCGCTATCGTCAAGTGATTGCCGACCCTGCGGTTTTGGTGATTACCATTTCGCAATCAGGCGAAACTTTGGACACCATGGAAGCCTTGAAATACGCCCAAAAATTAGGACACAATCGCTCCTTATCTATTTGCAATGTCATGGAAGCGGCACTGCCGCGTGAAAGTCAGGCGGTGTTTTATACGCGTGCAGGTGCGGAAATTGGCGTGGCTTCAACCAAAGCGTTTTCAACGCAATTAGTTGCCCTGTTTGGTTTGGCGGTGTGTTTAGGCTGCCTGAAAGGGTTGATTGACGACACGCAAAAACAGCAATATGCCGAAGAATTACGCCGTTTGCCCAACAGCGTTCGCCATGCTTTGAATTTAGAGCCACAAATTGTGGCATGGGCAAAAGAATTTGCTCAAAAACACAACGCCTTATTTTTGGGGCGTGGCATACATTATCCGATTGCTTTGGAAGGTGCGTTGAAATTAAAGGAAATTTCCTATATTCACGCCGAAGCCTATCCAGCGGGCGAATTAAAACACGGGCCTTTGGCTTTGGTTGATGAAAATATGCCTGTGGTTGTGGTTGCTCCAAACGACAAATTATTGGACAAAGTTAAGGCAAATATGCAGGAAGTTGCGGCTCGTGGCGGACGATTGTTTGTTTTCACCGATGACGACAGCAATATTCAGCCTGACAATGGCGTTGCCGTGATTCGCCTGCCCCGTCATGTCGGCATACTCTCACCGATTGTGCATGTTGTGCCTGTTCAACTTCTGGCATACCACACGGCATTAGCACTTGGCACCGATGTGGATAAACCGAGAAATTTGGCGAAGTCGGTTACGGTTGAGTAAAAGCAGTGAGCAGTGAGTAGTTAGCAGTGAGCAGTTATTTCGTTTTGCCTTGTCAGGCAAAACAAATTGTTTATAGATAATGCTTCGATAAACCTTTCAGGCAGCCTGAAAGAATAATCGAAGCATTATCTTAATGATATCCGTCAAGCCGAAAGGCTTGACTAAATCACTGCTCACTGCTCACTACTAACTGCTCATTGCTTAAACTTGCCCAAACGCAAAAAAACGCTCATTTTTTACCATTTCATATAAAAAACCGCTATCATTAACCCGCTTTTAACTTAAATAAGGAAACTCTGATGAAGAAATATTTAGCCGAAATGTTCGGCACAATGGTTTTGGTGTTAATGGGTTGCGGTGTGGCTGTAAGTTTGGGTTGTGACCCTGTGGCAAACATTCCTGCTGTGGTTGGCACGGCTTTGGCGTTTGGTTTATCGGTTGTTGCAATGGCTTATACCA
This sequence comes from Neisseriaceae bacterium, assembly GCA_017508845.1. Taxonomy (GTDB): domain Bacteria; phylum Pseudomonadota; class Gammaproteobacteria; order Burkholderiales; family Neisseriaceae; genus RGIG9985. The sequence continues at coordinate 1,994 of JAFWRB010000056.1, forward strand.
TTGGCGGTATTTCGGGCTGCCATATTAACCCTGCCATTACTTTGGGCGTTTTATTAAGCGGCAGAATACAAGTCAAAGACGCGGTTATGTATATGGTATTCCAAGTGATTGGTGCGTTTATTGGTTCTGCCCTGTTGTTTGCCTTAACCGCAAATGTTGATGGGTTAAGCGGCACTGGGGCGAATGACTTGCAACAAGGCGTATCGGTGATTGGCGGCTTATTGGCAGAAGTGGTTTTCACTTTTGTGTTTGTTTTGGTTGTATTGGGAGCAACCGCCAAAGCCAACGGAGCAACCAACAATTTGGCTGGTTTGGCGATTGGCTTGGCATTGGTTTTGGTGCATTTGGTGTGCATTCGTTATACAGGCACTTCGGTTAATCCCGCCCGCTCCATTGCTCCTGCGGTATTTCAAGGCGGAACGGCTTTGGCAAATGTATGGATTTTCATCGTAGGACCATTTGTAGGCGGAGCATTAGCCGCTTTCGCTTGGAAAATTATCGATACCGAAGATTGATTTTGTTCTACTATACAAAACGGACTTGTTTGTAAAAAACAAGTCCGTTTTTTGTTTTTCAGGCAGCCTGAAAGGGATTTCTTCTTAACACCTACAATTTAGAACTTATACCGCAAGCCTATATCGGCGGAAGTTCTGTGCCAGTGTTTGCCTGTGGTATAGCCCACATTTGCACCAATATCAAAGTTAGGTGTGGGTGAGAACGATAAGCCTACTTTGCTTTGTAAGCGAGTGTGTGGCGTTTCTCGTTCCGACATTTCGTAACTTCTGCCGCCAATTACCGCAGTATGGCGAGTTTTACTGTGCAAGTCTTGTGCTAAACCGATTTTACCGTTCAAACGCAGATTATCCACTAATTTATAGCCTGCATCTAATTCGGCAACAGCAGAAATATTGGTGCTGGAAATATCTTCGGCATGCACAATATCGCTAACCGCCACGCTGTCAATATCGGTTTTTTCGTACGCCAGTGCAACTGCAGGGGTAAGTTCGAGTTTGCCTAAATCAATTTTTTTGCCTGCACCCACCACTGCACCGAATTGGTCGCCACGATTATTTTTAGAAACGCCTTGATCAACCCGCAAACGGTCGTAACTTAATGCACCAAACACGCGATAATCGTTAAATTCGTGTGCATAGCCAATATTTACGCCAACGCCGTCTGCTTTCAGCGTTTTGTCCATGCCGTTAAACGATTCTTGCCAACGATAATGCGGTGTATTGATTGCACCGCCAATGGTGCCACCGTTATCCAAGCGTTTCGCACCGCCAACAGATACGGAGTAATCTTCACTCTTACCCGTTAAACCGTCTAATTTCAGGCGGTTGCGGTCGCTTGCTCCGTTAATCCATATATTGTCGCCGTGTTTCAGGTTGCCTACAAAGTCTAAATCGTGGCTTTGTTTGTTGAGATTGATTTCTTCCGCCGCATGGTGCGTGGTCATCGTACCATTAGCAAACAATGTTCTATCTAACTGATTGGTTGAAATAAATTTCAACGCTGCACGATTATTGGCTGCCTGAACATTGCCGCTTAAATAAGCAGCGTCCATATCTTTCAGGTAGCGTTCTGCTAATTGTGCGTCTTGCGAACCACCTTCAAACTGGCTTTGCTTGGCTTCACGATACGCATACGCAACATTTTTGCGTGAAATATTGGCACTGATTTGGCTGTTGCTTTGTTGCATATTGGCGTGCAATAAATCAGGCAAATTCACATTGTAGTTGGGGCTACCTGAAATACTGTTGGCAGTCAGCAGCACTTCATTATTGCCAACTTGGGTGACATAACCGTCTGCCACTTTATTGACATTAAAGTTGGCTCTGTCCAAATAAGCGTTATCACGCACTTGAATTGTTGAACCAATGGCTTTGTTGATTGTAGCATCGGCAGAATACAAGGAACCGTTAATGGTTAAATTTGCAGTGGTTTCGGCATTTAATGTACCGCGATTGCCTACTGTACCTGTGCTGATATTGGCTTTATCTCCCACACTCAAAGTACCTGCCGTGTCGATATAAGTGCCGCCCACATTGCTACCGTTTAACACCAATTCGCCTTGTTCAACCACATTGCTGGCATTAAATTGTGCGGTTTGATTGTAACCTGCCGAAGCGGTTTTCACTGTGCCGCCGTTATAAGTGTTATTACCATTTAACACCAACGACTTATCACCCGTTTTCACCAAATAACCGTTACCGCTAATATCATTATCAAAATAATAACGATTTCTGGCACCATTCACATTCAATTCGGTACGCTCATCAAAACGACCATAACCTTGCACCGCTTTGGCATAATTGACAATACCGTGTCCATAAGTATTGCGATCTGCCATTGGTGTGGCTGTGGTGAATAAAGTTTTTTGCAAATCTTTCACCGACATCCAGTCATAGCGATTTTGAATAGATGCCAAAGTGCCGCTCACATACGGTGCGGCAAACGAAGTGCCTGCCAAATTGGTATTTTGAATGGTAATGTCCGCAGGTGCAGCAATACAATAATCGGCATGATAACGACAAGAATCAAAAATGTGATTGCCATATTGGTCAATACCTGTGGTTACCACAAAATTATTGCGAAATTCAGGATTAAACAGTGGCGACAATGCGTCAGGCATAATATTCACATACGAATCATCGGTAATATCCAACACCTGATCCCACACATTTTGCACGCCATTGCCGTGTTGCTCCCAACGATAACGCGACACCGAATCGTTGCCTGCGGCAATCACGGCAATCGCATTACTATCCACCACTTCTTGCCCGATTTGGCGAATATGATTTTCACCCCAAGCCGTGCGTGGCGAAATCAAACGACCCGTAGTAGTTTCCAATAGGGGCGTATCCATCAAATTGGCAGCGGTGCCGTTATAACGCACTTCAATCCCTGCGGAAGCATTGACAATCAAAGGAGCGTCATCATTCGCTCGTTGGCGTTCAATGCGAGCCACTTTACCCACATCTTGCACCGAATTTAATACATACACACCTGCGGAAACATTCGGTGTGAGTTGTTGCACCGTAGATAACACCTGCGTGCCGTGCATGACACGCTGACCACGATTGTCAAGAATCGGTGCAGTGGGACGCGTTACATAACTGTTTTGCCATGAGTCATACTCGTACATCGTACGATCAACCAAACGGTTATCAATCAATGGCGAGTTCAAATCCACACCGCTATCAAAAATCGCTACACGAGCCCAGTCACTATCACGCGAAGCAACCTTATCCGCCATTGAATCTTTTTCTAACTGTGTGTGTTCATAACGATTAAATACTTCTTGCGAAGCCGCGTCATTGCCCAAACCTGCAAAAGCATAATCGTAACGGTTGTTGCTCACATACGGTGCTAAACCATTGATATTGCGTGCAACGATATTGCCAGTACCGTAATAGTTCTGACCATTTTCATTAACAATATCAATGTACAAGCGACCGTTTTGGTCATAACCTGCACGATAATCAGCAGACGCAACGCCTGACGCAAAACACGCTGCCAATGCCAGCGTCAAAATGGTTTTATGATGTAATTTCAAGATGAAATTCCTTTTTTAACAAAGTGTTACAAAAAAAGTAAGACACTTATCCCTTGAATGTACCTGCTATAATAACAGACAAAAATATGATTATGATTTATGTGCGTCATTGTACAAAAAGTCACATTGCACAAACCTTAAATTGCTTTAAGAAACGACAAATTCACAGCAAATAACAATATGCACTTGCATAAAAATTAGATAATTATTTGATTTGACAATTATTCTTCACCTACAAAAATAAGACCAAAAATACAACACTTGTATTGATGAGCACGCACCGTTTCAGGCAGCCTGAAAATATCCGTAAAATCCATTAAAATAACCCCCTTTCCTTTTCTCATCAAACGCTATGAAACTCACGCAAATTCGTTTATCGGGTTTTAAATCCTTTGCTGACGCAACCACTATTCGTGTGCCAGGGCGGCTTGTTGGCGTGGTTGGCCCTAATGGTTGTGGTAAAAGCAATGTGATTGACGCTGTGCGTTGGGTTTTGGGCGAATCGTCTGCCAAGCAGTTGCGTGGCGAAAATATGCAAGATGTTATTTTCAACGGTGCGGCAACGCGTCCCGCCGCTTCTCGTGCGTCTGTGGAATTGGTTTTTGATAATTCAGATAATGCGTTAAGCGGCGAATGGGGACGGTTTGCCGAAATTGCGGTCAAGCGTTCCTTAAATCGCAAAGGTGAATCGGCTTATTTTATTAACAATCAACAGGTTAGACGCAGAGATATTACCGATTTATTTCTTGGTACAGGCGTGGGAGCAAAAGGTTATGCGGTGATTGAGCAGGGTATGATTTCTCGCATTATCGAGGCACGCCCCGAAGAGTTGCGTGCTTACATTGAAGAAGCGGCAGGCGTGTCGAAATACAAAGAACGCCGCCGTGAAACAGAAAGCCGCTTGAAAGATACCATAGACAATTTGGCTCGATTGTCCGATGTGAAAGGCGAATTGGAAAAACAAGTGGAAAAACTCAAACGCCAAGCCGCCGCCGCCGAACGCTACCGCAAAATGAAAGCAGATTTAGATTTGTCGCATAATCGCTTGGATTTTTTAATTTGGACAAACGCCCAGCAACAAAAAGAAAAATTTACCCAAGAAGTCAATGAGTTAGAACAAAAAATTGCTGAATTAGATACACAACACGCTGATTTTAATGAAAAAATATATGCTTTGCAATTAGAAGAATATAATGCTCGTGAAAAAGAAAATGAATTATCGCGTCAGGCATCTTTATTGCGTGAAGAAATCGCACGGCGTGAAGAGCAAATTCGTCATCATTTATCCTTGCAACAACGCCGTGAAAAGGAGCAATTATTAGCGAAGACGGAAAGCGAGCAAATTTCTCAACGATTAAAAAAATTATTGCAAGATATTGAAAATACACAAATTTTAATTGATGAAAAACGCTTAACCGCCGAAGAATCTCGCTTAAATTGTGAGCATTTTGCAGATAATTTGCCGCAAGTAAGAAACGATTTAGAACAGTCGCAACAAAAATTTAATCAGTCGCAAATTAAAATAAATCAATTAAAACAAGATATTGCCATTAAAAAACACAGTTTAGAACGCAATAATGCGGAAATGCTGCGGCTGCAATCAAGGCTGCCTGAACATGATTTAGCCCATTCATTAGAAGAAGATTTTTGCTTGCAAGAACAAAAAGTTGAAGAATTACAGTTGCGATACGACACAATGACAGACGAGTTATCGGCAATAGAACAAAAATTATTTGATACACAAGCCAAAATTACTAAAAATAATCAAGAAAAACAATCGCTTAACTTGCATTTGGCGGCGTTAGATGCGGAATTTTCTGCCCTATCCAACATAGAAAACGACAGCAATCAGTGTTTTTGGGACAATTTTCCGCACTTGGAAAATCGGGCAATGTGGAAAAATTTGCACATTCAAAGCGAATGGCAACAGGCAGTGTCGTCCGTTTTGGGCGAACGCTTAACTGCTCGCTATGCTCCTGATTTATCATTAGATTTTTCAAATTCAAACCATCTTAATACCACAGCAGTGTGGATTAACCAAGAAATTGACCACAATGATTTTAGAGAACCTGAAAACAACTTGCAACTATTTGATAACATTGATGAACAGGGTTTCAGGCAGCCTGAACGCTTGATTGAAAAAATCACCGCCGAACCGCCGTTTTCTCATGTGATTGGGCATTGGTTAGACGGCGTTTGGTGTGTGGAAAATTTAAGCACTGCCTTGCTGTACCAAGAGTGGCTGCCTGAAAATCATTCGTTTGTAACGCCAGAAGGTCATCAAATCAGCCGCATTGGGGTGTCGCTGTTTGGCGGTAACGATAGCGAACAATTATTACAACGCCAAAACCGATTAAACGAATTAAATGAAGAAAAAAATCTGTTATTACCTAAAATAGACACATTAGAATTAAATTCAGGCAGCCTGAATAATGAATTAGAACAAATCAATCAAAATATGATTGAAATGAAAAAACTACACCAAAATATTTTGGCACAATTACAACAAGAACAAAATCATTTTATTCGCATTAAAACCGAGTTGCAAGTTCAACAAAAACGCCGTGACGAAAAAGAAAAAGAACAACAAGAAACCAAACAACAAATGGATTTATTAAACAATGACAATCAACGCTTAACAGACGAAATAGAACACTATACAGAAGAATTAACCATTTTAGAAGAAGAAAATTTTATTTTAGAAGAACAAGTAGATAGATTAAAAATTAAATTTAATCAATCACAAGAAAAAATTATTGAAATGGAAAGAAGTGCGAATCAAGCAGAATTAGCATTAAAAGAAGTGGAACAGCAATTAAATTCATTACAAAATGAAGAAAATCATCTAAAAAATCGCTTGTCTGTTTTAGATAAAAAACAACAAGAATTGGCATTAGAAAATAATTTGTCTGCTGTTCAAAATGAACAAAACGAACGCAAAAAAATATTGGACGAAGTACGACACAATGCCGAAGAATTAACAATGAGGCTACCCGAACAACAAAAACAACGCGAAAACGCTGTTTTAGCAGTGCAACAGGCACAACTGATTGCCGAACAACACAAAGCACGCTTGACCGAACGAAATGCAGATTGGACGGCGTTAGAAAACGATAAGCACAATTTAGGCGAAAACGAATTAAGCCAGCAGGTGAAAGAATTTTCTAATAAACTCAATAAGATGGGTGCGGTGAATTTGGCGGCGTTAGAAGAATTGGCGGACGCAGAAATGCGTCAAAACGAATTGGCTGCACAATATACCGACATTGAAAACGCCGTTTCGCAACTGAAAGAAGCGGTTGCCAAAATTGACACGGACAGCAGGCAACTCTTCAAAGCCACATTTGACGCGGCAAATAAAAATATGCAAAACTATTTTCCCGTGCTGTTTGGCGGTGGCGAAGCGGCTTTAACCTTAACAGATAACGATTTGCTCTCGGCTGGCGTGTCGATTATGGCACGACCGCCAGGCAAGAAAAATAGCACCATTTATTTGCTGTCAGGCGGCGAAAAGGCTCTGACCGCAATGAGTTTGGTATTTTCGCTGTTTAGCCTAAACCCTGCCCCATTCTGCCTGTTAGACGAAGTCGATGCCCCTTTGGACGATGCCAATACCGCCCGATTCTGCCAGTTAGTACAGCAAATGTCGGATAAAACGCAGTTTTTATACATTTCGCACAATCGCTTAACAATGGAAAACGCAGAACAACTGATTGGCGTTACTATGCAAGAAAAAGGCGTGTCCCGAATTGTATCGGTAGATATTCAGGCAGCATTAAAAATGGCGGAACAGTAAAATGCTAAAAGAATTATTGTTAGTCGGCAGTGGCAGTTTTATTGGCGGTGTTTTGCGTTATTTGCTGTCTTTCCTGATAAAATTTGACGGAACTCATTTTCCATACGCTACTTTTTTAGTGAATATAATCGGCTGTTTTGTTATCGGAATAATTTATGCAATATCTTTAAAAAACAATATATTATCTAATCATACCATTTTGTTTTTAACCATTGGATTGTGTGGCGGATTAACCACTTTTTCCACATTTTCCAAAGAAAGTTTGCAATTAGTGCAAAATGGTTTTATAGGATTAAGTATTTTATATATTATTTTAAGTGTTATTTTGGGTATTACAGCGGCTTTTTTAGGAACAAATATAGTAAAATAAGTTTTCAGGCAGCCTGAAACAAGAAAACAAGGAAAAAACTATGAAATTACAACAACTTCGCTACGCTTTGGAAGTGTATAAACAAAACTTAAATGTATCAGATGCGGCGGAAGTTTTATTTACTTCGCAACCTGGTATTTCCAAACAAATCAGATTATTAGAAGAAGAAATTGGCGTGCCGATTTTTATGCGTCAGGGCAAACGCTTGGTATCGGTAACAGACGCTGGCGAAATGGTTTTGGCGATTGCCGAGCGTATTTTACGCGATACCCACAATATTAAAAAAATCGGCGATGAATTTGCTCAAAAAAATACAGGCAAACTCACGATTGCCACTATTGCTTCTTGGGGCAAATATCAATTCCCCAATATTTTTACTTCATTTATTCAAGACTTTCCACAAGTAAAAATTTCTTTGAAAACAGGTAATTTAGAACAAGTGCGTTTTTTATTAGAAAATAATGACGCAGATTTAGGTATTGTGGCAACCCATACGATTGATGACAATGAATTGCATTTTTTGCCATTTGACGCATTAAAATATCAACTGATTATTAGAGCCAATCACCCATTGGCAAATAAAAAAGAAATCACGCTAACTGATTTAATTCATTACCCAATTTTATGCGAAACAGGCTTGTGTGATGAAAATATGCCATTTCAAAGAATATTTACAGAAATGGGATTAGAAAGCCCCGATATTTTAATGACTTCACCCGATACCGATATTATTTGCCAATCTGTACAACAAAAATTAGGTATCGGCATTACCACACATTTATTAAATATTCAAAATAATGAAATGTGTGTTAAAGATTTATCTCATTTATTTGCCCCAATACCCTTGTATATTGTATTAAAAAACAATCAATATTTACACAGTTATATTTATAACTTTATTGAAAAAATATCAGCGAAATTGAATAAACAAAGATTGCAACAATTATTGTATCAACCTATGGCGGAAGATTATTCGATTTAATGTTCAGGCTGCCTGAAAATTATTTTGCAAATCTTTGAATTAAATCTTCTGCAACCAGTGGCACGCCAATAGCGGCGTTTTGGGCGGTGATTTTAATGCCTGCCAAACGCGTGGGGTTGGGGTCAATTAAGTGAATTTCGGCATTCTTGTGAGCGAATTGATACAAACCTGCGGCAGGGTAAACCGCCAAAGAAGTGCCAATAATCAGCACAATGTCGGCTGTTTCAACCAAGCGAATGGCGTCATCAATTTTCGGCACGGCTTCGCCAAACCACACGATAAACGGTCGCATTGGGTTGCCGTTTGGGTCTTGCAAATCATACGGTTGGTCGTCAAACCAGTCGATAATGTAATTTTTATCGACCGTGCTGCACAGTTTATTGAGTTCGCCGTGCAAATGCAAAACGCTACCTGAACCTGCCTTTTCGTGCAGATTATCGACATTTTGGGTGATAACGGAAACGGTGAAATATTGTTCTAATTCTTTGAGTGCCAAATGAGCGGCATTCGGCTGTGCGGCTTTATTTTGGCGGCGACGGGCGTTGTAAAAATCAATCACTAATTGCGGATTTTTGGCAAAACCTTCGGGCGTTGCCACATCATTCACATTATGCCCTTCCCACAATCCGCCTGTATCGCGAAAAGTTTTTAAGCCACTGTCGGCAGAAATGCCCGCACCTGTTAATGCAACAATATGTTTTTTCACGCTTTTTTTCCTAACAATGCAACCATTACTGCTTTAATGGTGTGCATACGATTTTCCGCTTGGTCAAACACAATAGACGCTTCGCTTTCAAACACTTCGTTGGTTACTTCCACACCGTTCAAACCGAATGTATCGAGAATCCATTTGCCGATTTCGGTTTCATCATCGTGAAACGCTGGCAAACAGTGCAGAAATTTAACATTTGTGTTGCCTGACGCACGCATTAAATCCGCCGTTACACGATAATCTTTCAATAAATCAATGCGTTGTTTCCACACTTCTTCGGGTTCGCCCATAGAAACCCACACATCGGTATAGATAAAATCCACGCCCAAAACCGCTTGTTGCGGATTGTCGGTGATTTCGATTTTTGCCCCACTTGTCTTTGCAAGTTCTTGACAATATTGAACTAATTTTTCATCAGGTTGCAAGGATTTTGGAGCAGCAATTCTGCCTGTCATACCCATTTTAGCGGCGGCAATCAGCAAAGAATTTGCCACATTATTACGACCGTCCCCCACATAAGCAAATGAAATATCAGATAATTTTTTATCACAATGTTCAATCATGGTGAGCAAATCCGCTAACACCTGCGTGGGGTGTCGTTCGTTGGTTAAGCCATTGAACACAGGCACGCCCGAATATTGAGCCAACTCTTCCACACGGCTTTGCCCAAAGCCACGATATTCAATACCGTCAAACATTCTGCCCAAAACGCGAGCGGTGTCTTTCATTGATTCTTTGTGTCCAATTTGACTGCCTGACGAGCCAATATAAACCGCATTTGCCCCTTGGTCGCTGCATGCAACTTCAAACGCACAACGCGTACGCGTGGAATCTTTTTCAAAAATCAAAGCAATATTTTTGCCTGTAAGGTATTGCTGTTCCCTGCCCTGTTTTTTGGCAAGTTTAAGTTCTGCCGACAAGTCAAGCAGAGATTGAATTTCGGCAGGCGTAAAATCTGCCAAGGTTAAAAAAGAAGTGGGTTTAAGGTTAATTTTCATCATACAAAAAGCGTTTCAGGCTGCCTGAAACCATTTATTAAAGGC
>JAFWRB010000057.1 GCA_017508845.1 Neisseriaceae bacterium
TACCGTTCAAAACATTGTCGGCAATTTTTTTGTAGTCGCCCACAGCAACGCTTGCCCCGCTTTTTTGCAATGGTTGTTTGACAAAGATATTCAAATGCACCGCCGCCTGCTTGGCGTGATTTTGGCAAATCCAAACAAAATGGCGTGGTCAAACGATGACAGGCTGCCTGAAAACCGCATAGTGATGCCGTGCAAAACCGCCATAGTCAATGCGTCAGGCGATAATGCCGATTTAATTGCTTGGAGTAAAAAACAAGCCCACAAAATCCACGCCAAACATTTAATTTCCCCAAACACACCCACACTTAACGCCACAATCGGCGGCTGGCAATGGGGTATGCGGTTAATGCAGGATATGCTGTTGGCGTGATTTTTTTCAGGCTGGCTGAAAAAAAACAATCAAAAAAAAACGCCTAATAGCGTTTGTGTCCAAATAATTCAGAATGCGAGCCAATACGAACTAACTGAATAACCGTACTCCTACTATCGGTTTCATAGATTAACAATAAATCTGGTCGAATATGACACTCTCTAAAACCTTTCCAATCATTTTTTAGGTCGTGGTCGCAATATTTTTTTGCCATTTTTTTACCATTCATTAAGCAATCCATGACTTCTATCCATTCAACCGATACCGTTAAATCAATCGGTTGTTTTCGCATATCTCGCTTAAATGAATTTGTGGGAAACAGTTCAAACATTTATTCAGTCCATTCTTGAATATCTTTAACCATTTTATTTAAATCGGCATAACCTTTTAAGTTGCCATTTTGGCGATTTTCGATTGCTTCACGCATTGCCTGTTTGGTTTCTTCATTTGGCTCATCTGCTTGATAATCAAAAGACAGTGGCAAAATTTTTCTATCCGCAATCTGTTTCAAAAACGCTTTTAACACCATTGACGGTGTTAAACCATAATCTTCAATAACCTTAAATGCTTGATTTTTAATTTCTTTATCAATGCGTAAATTGTAATTTGTGGTTGTTGCTGCCATTTTTGCGTCTCCTAAATGTTAAAAATGTATATCAAATGTAAGTCAAATGTAACGGTTTCATTATAACAATCTCTCACACAAACAGCAAGGTAGGGACAACTTGCCCCAAACGCATTGTAATAGATTGAAAATATTTTATTTTTCATCATAATATGCGTTTGGTATGCTGCCTGAAAATTATGATTGAAACGCGTGAGTAACAAGTTGCACACACTACGCACTGATAATTATTTTGAAGACAAAATTTCCTGAATGTTTGCAAAAATTTTCCCCTTTGTAGATGCAATTTCTTTCTTCCGAGAAATCAATTTAGATAATGAAATTCTTTGGTCTAAAACAGCCATTAAATCTGCTCCGTCCATTAAAATTACCGAAGGTTCTTGGCGTTGTTGAAATGCAGTTAAACTATCTTGGGAAAATCCATTTATTGACAAGAATAAACCTAATGTTGTTTTTAATTTTCCTTTAACTTTGTCTGCAAAAGAAACAAGTTCAATTTTTTCAATCGGTTTGCTATGCCATTTGGCTTCAAACAAATAATGAGTATTTTCTAAAACAAAAGCCCCATCAATCTGTTCGCCAGTGGTTTTAAAAGATGATTTTGGATTTAAATCTTCCAATTCAAATAGTTTATTCATTATAGGCTCTAATTCATAACCCCGTTTTTGCGGATCAGATTTATCATTCGATAATTCTAAAAATTTTTGGCGTATATCTTCTAAAATTTGTTTTGTATTTTTAAATTCCTGCTTTTGCTTTTCAGATTCCACACGATTTTTCTTTCTTATTTTTTCCTTTTCAATCTCTTCTTGTCTGGGTGTAATCAATGTTCTTAACTGTTCGATCGCTCGTTTTGCATTTTGTGCTTTTTGTACACCATTCTCTTCTTTTAGTAAATGTGAAAAATCAGTTAATTCGCAAATTGCATTGCAAAGGTGCAAAAGTTCTTCCGTTCCATTATGCTGTTTTTCTAAATATCTAACCAATTCAATAACTGTATCTCTTTTACTTGTGTTCCAATCTAAACGAGATACAATTAAATTGTCGGACAACACCCGTAATAAAAAACTTTTTAATTCACTTTTATACCAATAAGCATAAGTAAGTGCTTCTTGTAAAGCAATAATGGCAACAGCTGATAATTTTTGCATATTCATAATGAGTATCTCCTAATCATGACATCAATCTGTTTCATTTTGTATTTATTTTATTAAATAAAATAACACATTGTTCTAAAATATAATTTATCACTTAAAACCGTTTCAGGTAGCCTGAAACGGTTTATTTTTCTTTTACAACGCTTGTTTTAACACAGGCACTTTATCTAATTTTTCCCATGTAAAATCAGGTTCTTCGCGTCCGAAATGACCGTAGGCGGCGGTGTTGCGGTAAATCGGGCGTTGTAGGTCTAACATTTGAATAATGCCTTTGGGGCGTAAGTCAAAGTTTTCTCGCACTAATGCAATTAGGTCTTTTTCAGGCAGCCTGCCTGTGCCAAAAGTGTCAATCGCAATCGAAGTGGGTTCGGCAATGCCGATTGCATACGATACTTGAATTTGACAAGCAGTTGCCAAACCTGCTCCGACTATGTTTTTGGCAACATATCGTCCTGCATAAGCGGCTGACCTATCGACTTTGGTCGGGTCTTTGCCTGAAAATGCTCCGCCGCCGTGCGGGGACGCTCCGCCGTAGGTATCGACAATAATTTTGCGTCCAGTCAAACCGCAATCGCCTTGCGGTCCGCCAATCACAAAGCGTCCTGTGGGATTGATTAAATATTTTGTATCGCCCCGCAGCATTTCAGACGGCAAAACGGGTTTGATGATTTCTTCAATCACCGCTTCTTTCAGCATTTCATACGCAATATCGGGTTCGTGTTGCGTGGACAAAACCACAGTGTCAATGCCTACGGGCTTACCTGTTTTATCGTCATAAATCACGGTAAGTTGTGCTTTTGCGTCTGGTCGCAACCACGATAAGCGTCCGTCTTTGCGTAATTCGCTTTGGCGTTGCATTAGACGGTGTGCGTAGTAAATCGCAAAAGGCATCAGCGTAGGCGTTTCATCGCAGGCATAGCCAAACATTAAACCTTGGTCGCCTGCCCCTTGATTTAAGTCTAAACCAGAGCCTTCATTCACACCCTGTGCAATGTCAGGCGATTGCTGGTCATAGCACACCATAACCGCACAACCGTCTGCGTCAAAACCCATTTCGGACGAGTTGTAACCGATTTTTTTAATGGTATCGCGTGCAGTTTTAATGTAATCTACTTTCGCTGTGGTGGTGATTTCGCCTGCAAGCAAGCACAAGCCCGTATTCACCAAAGTTTCCGCCGCCACGCGTGCGGTTGGGTCTTGGCTTAAAACTGCGTCTAAAATAGCGTCAGAAATTTGGTCTGCCACTTTGTCTGGGTGTCCTTCAGAAACGGACTCCGATGTAAAAAGATATTCGCTCATAATATTTCAAATCTAAATTTGGCTTCGCCTTACGGCTCGCAGAAATTACAGTTTGTTTGCTTACGCAAACCATTTATTTACTTTGTAAATAAAGATTTTTGATTTCGTCAAAAACAAACCTTATTTTCAGGCTGCCTGAAAAAGTTTAAACAAAAGGCGGTATTATAAATGATTTATAGCGTTTCAGGCTGCCTGAAAATCACGGCACAGGTTTCATACCTTTGGGCAACAATGTCCAAACATAGCCTGTGTGTTTCATTTTGCCTGCGATTTGTCCTGCGTTATCGCCGTAGCCCCAAAAAAAGTCAATGCGTACCGCTCCGTTAATGGCGGAACCCGTGTCTTGTGCCATCATCAGGCGGTTTAGGGCTTTGCCGTTTCGTGGGTCGGTTGTGGCAACGAAAATCGGCGAGCCTAACACAATATGCCGTCTATCCACTGCGGCGGATAATTCGCCCATAAGCGGCACGCCTAATGCTCCGTTTGGCCCATCGGCGTTGTTATCCCCTTTGGCAAAAAAGATAAAACTGGGATTTTTGCCCAAAACTTCGGCTAATTTATTGGGGTGTTCGGCAATCCATTGTTTAATGCCTTGCATGCTGGTTTGTGATAACGGCAAATAGCCTTTATCTGCCATATATTTGCCGATGGAAACATAGTTGTGGTCGTTTTTATCGGCAAATGATAGGCGGACGCTTTGTCCGTCAGGGGTGATTAAACGCCCTGAACCTTGCACTTGCAGGAAAAATAATTCTACGGCATTGTCGGCATACGCCAAAATTGGTGCTTTGCCGTTAATCGCTCCTGCGTTAATTTGGGCACGCGTGTAATACGGTACAAGTTGGCTGCCTGAAAATCTGCCTTTGAGTTTTCCGCTTTTGCTGCGGTTTGGAAAATCTGCCGTATTCGCAACATAAGCACCATTTGCACTAATTACACCAGTGTTTTCGCCTGTTTTGGTAATGCGAACGCGTCCTGTTTGTCCTGAATAAGGGACAGTTACAAAATCGTTGGGGACGCCGTAAATCGGATATTTTGCCGTTACCGTTTGGGTTAAATTGCCTGTTAGTGCAGGTTCGTAATAGCCCGTAACCGTGCCAGCGAGTTGTCCGTTTTGCGACACAACCCAGACGGTGAAGTTTTGTTCAAAAAAGGCTTGGGCGGCGTTTGCTGGTGTGGCATTGGCAATGCGACATACTTCTGCCCACTGTGGCTGATTGCCTAACGCTTTGCAACTATTCTGAAACGATTTCAGGCTGCCTGAAAAATTTTGCTTTTGCCAAGACGGCAGTGCGTTAAAGCCCACAACGGTATATTGCCCGCCATTTGGAGACGCAAACGAATGACCCAAAGGATAAGGTGTAGCCGAAATCGGCAGCGGTGCTTGGGTTGCAGTCGGTGTAGTCGGTTGCGGCGTAGATGTAGGCTGCGGAGCAGGCGAAGAACAGCCCGCAATAATGCTTGCGGTTGCGATAAAAGACAGCGTCAAACGCCAGTGAGAAAAATATTTTTGCATTGAATGTTCTCTTTAATCATAAAAACAAAACCACGCTGATTCAATTAAAAAGCGTGGTTTTGTTTGTTAAAACAGATTATCCACTTCTTGGTCGAAAGTACGGTTTGTGGGGTCGATTGGGGCTTTTGTAGTTTCGACATTTTGCGAAGTGGGTTCATACACTTCTTGCTCTGGGTTTAATTGCTCCACTGTGTTTTCCACATTAAATTCGTCCGCAGACGGCGTAAATGCGTCTTTGTTTGCGGGCGATATGACGGCGACATTGCTCTCGTCTATCGGTATTTGCTTTTGCTGGGATATGGGCGATGTATAAACCGCTTTTTCGCCTGTGGTCAGCATTTCATAAGTGCGATACACCAAAAAACCAACTACGGACGCAATAATCAGCAAGGAAATCAGCAAAAATTTGCCATACCAGCCCTTTTTGCGACTGTTTTCGTAGTTATCATCGTCATAATCATCGTAATCATCACGACTGCGGTATTTTCTTGCCATAATTTGTACCGTTATTACTGTTCAAATGTTTCATACAGTGTAACCACTTTTTGTACGCCTGTGGTTGTGCTGATTTCGTGATTAACAGCGTTTTGTTCGGCAGGCGTTAAAATGCCCATAACATAGGTAACGCCATTGTAAGTAACCACTTTAATGTGCGTGGGCGAAAAACCTTTGGGATTTAACAAAACGGTGCGTACTTTGGAAGTTATCCACGAGTCTTTCACCGACATGGTGTAAGCCGTGCCGACATCAATATAGTTATACACTTCACGCACACCTGCTTGGGCTCGTGCCAAGCGTTCAATTGCTTGTTTTTCTTCTTCATTTGCCACAACGCCTGTTAAGAGAATATTGCGGTTATAACTGGTTGCCGAAACGGTTGAGTTGGCACTGCCTTGCTGTTTGAAATACGACATAGACTGCGCTTTAATCGCCATTTCCATCGTCTGGTCATCGGTTTGAGCCCCGACTGTGCGGCGATCAGTGATGGCTAATCCGCCAGCAGCAACACCGCCGATTGCCAAAGCGGTACAACCTGTAAGTGGTACGGTTGCTAATAAAGCACACAACAAAAAAGTACGGAAAGATACTTTATTCATAAGATTATCTCCTACGCATTTTCATTTCAACAAAGATTTTTCAGGTTGCCTGCATTATAACAAACAGACATAAGGGTATCTCTAAAAATTCAAATTTACAGAAATTTTTACATTTTTTTAATTAACAAACGGATTTGCTCACGCTGGACGGAGTTCGCGTGAATTTTTGATATTTATAGGAAATATCGTGAGCATCGTTAGATGCGAACAAATCTGTTTGTTAAATTCTAAAAGAAATCAAACACTTTCGCCAAACAGCATAGTATCAACCATATCACACAACGCGTGGATAATGAGAATATGCACTTCTTGAATGCGTGCGGTGCGTGGATACGGCACATTCAGCAACACATCATTATTGTGCAAAATTTCAGCGATTTTACCACCTTCACGCCCTGTGAGTGCGATAATTCGCATATCTTTTTGCTGTGCGGCTCTCACGGCTTCCAGAACATTTGCCGAATTGCCCGAAGTGGAAATCGCTAACAGAATATCGCCTGTTCTGCCTAATGCACGCACTTGTTTGGCGAATATATCGTCAAAGGAATAATCGTTGCCAATTGCGGTTAAAATGGAAGTATCTGTTGTCATCGCAATCGCAGGCAATTCCATTCGCTCGCGTTCAAATCGCCCCACGAGTTCGGCGGCAAAATGCTGTGCGTCTGCGGCAGAACCGCCGTTACCACACGCCAAAACTTTACCGCCATTCATTAAGGCATTCACCACTAATTGTGCCGCCATTGCAATCGATTCAGGCAACACTTCGCTGCATTGTTGTTTAACGGCAATGCTTTCCGTAAAATGTTGATTCGCCAAAGCAATCAGTTTATCCATTGTTTTTTACTTTCTATGGTTGTTTGTTTCATTATATTTTATTTCAGGCAGCCTGAAACTTTATGCCAAAATATTTTCAATATATTTTAATTCATCGCCTTCAATTAAAACCGCATCTAATCGAATATCGCCTTTGTGTGGATTTTGTTGTAAATAATATTCAATACTTCGTCTAATTTTCAACAGTTTAGACGGTGTAATGCTGTATGCCGCACCGCCTAATAATGACGATTTGCGATATTTTACTTCAATAAACGCCAATAATTGTTTTTTTGTGGCGATAATATCAATCTCGCCAAACGTACAATGCCAGTTGCGTGCGACAATTTTAAAACCCTGCTTTTTCAAAAAAGCACAGGCTTTGTCTTCTGCCGCTTGTCCTGTGGCGTGATTTAATCGCATAATAAACTCTATTTGTTTTAAATGCGTTATGATAACAACTTTTTAAGCCAAGATAAAACCGCTATGCAACAGCATTTTCACCAAGCCGAAAGCACTTTGAAAAAAGGGGCATTATATGTCGTGGCGACACCCATCGGCAATTTATGCGATATATCCTTGCGAGCATTAGCCGTTCTAAAAAACGCCGATATGATTTTTGCCGAAGACACGCGTGTAACCGCTAAATTGCTTACCGCCTACGGCTTACACCGTCCGCTTTTTTCCATTCGCGAACACAATGAACGAAGTGTGGCAGAAAAAATTATTCAATATATAGAAGACGGTAAAATCATCGCCCAAGTATCAGACGCAGGCACGCCTGCGGTGTGTGACCCAGGTGCGAAGTTAGTTGCCGCCGTACGAAATGCAGGCTTGCCTGTCTATCCCATTTCGGGTGCCTGTGCCGCCATCACCGCCCTATCCGCCGCAGGCATTGAATCAGACGATTTTTACTTCGCAGGCTTTCTGCCGCCAAAATTAAATGAACGCCAAAAACGCTTGGCAGAATTAAATCAACAATGCTGTGCAGTGATTGTATATGAAACGCCCCATAGAATTTCAGGCTGCCTGAAAGATATAGAAAACATGATGGCGAACAGAAAAATCACACTCGCACGAGAATTGACTAAATCGTTTGAAACCTTTTTATGCGGCACGGCGAGTGAATTGTCCGCTATTTTATCCGCCGACAAAAATCAGCAAAAAGGTGAAATGGTACTGATTTTTCACCCAGTCGAAAAAACGCAAGCGACTGATATTCCATTAGAAAAAATATTGAACGCCGTCATTGACCTACCCACAAAACAAGCCGCCCAAATCGCCGCCCAAATCACAGGATTAGGAAAAAAAGAATTGTATGAACAGTTATTAAAAATGAAATCGTAAATATTTCAGGCTGCCTATCGTTTATAATAAA
>JAFWRB010000002.1 GCA_017508845.1 Neisseriaceae bacterium
CTTTCTTTAAGTAAATCAGTGGCTTCGCAATCGAAAATATGGGCTAACTGTATCAGGCGAGCAACCGTAGGCATAATGGTGCCGCGTTCCATACGCGAAACCGCTTCATTGCTGATATTCAATCGTTCCGCCACTTGTGCCTGCGTTAAACCTGCCATTAAACGATATTTAGCAATCGCCCGCCCGATTGACTGTGCCAAAGCCGTATCCGTCAGCATTTCAGACATAAAAAACCCATATCTTATGGTTGATATAAGTCAATATATTTATTCATAAAATAATTGATTAACAGTGTATTTTAGTTCTATAATCAAACTTAAAAGTTGAATGATGAAAGAAATTTTATTATTTAACTGTTTTAAAAAGGATTTTGACTTACGCCGAACTTCGTTTCAGGCAGCCTGAAAGCCTACACCTAACGGCGTTTGTATCTAATGTTTGTTGTAAATTAAAGTACGCTTGTCGGTGTTTTGACAAAACACATTGACAAGAAAAATCAATTTAATTGTTACAACAAATTTTAGCATTTCTGAATACGACAACTTTTTGATGAAAGGTGCTTACAATGGACTTCAAAGACCAAATCAGATTCATCGGTTCTACTATCACCAAAACAAAAGACAGAATTACAACGGAAGAAGCCACAAAAAATGCTTTTATTATGCCGTTTATTCGTGCATTAGGATATGATGTTTTTAATCCATTGGAAGTTGTACCTGAATACACGGCTGATGTCGGTATTAAAAAAGGGGAAAAAGTTGATTATGCCATTTTTAAAAATAATGAACTTATTTTATTGATAGAATGTAAAAAAATTGATAGTGAATTGAATATTGACAATGAAAGTCAATTATTTAGATATTTTACTTCTTCTCACGCAAAATTTGCTATTTTAACTAATGGTGAAACTTATAAATTCTATTCTGATACAGAAGATACAAACAGAATGGACAATAAACCATTTTTGCAATTTGATATTACAAAAATAAAAGAAAATCAAATTAGAGAATTAAAAAAATTCTGCAAAGATAATTTTAATTCAGATGAAATATTAGATAGTGCAATTACACTTAAATACTCAAACTCTGTTCGAGAAATTTTAATTTCAGAACTCAAAGAACCAAGTGAAGATTTTGTTGCCTTTTTTGTCAAAAAAACAGGTAACCGAGCGTCCAAAAAAATTATGGAGCAATTTTCAGAAGTTGTTAAGGCAACATTTAAACAATTTATCGATGATAGCGTTACCGATAGATTACAGAATGCTCTAAAAGAAGAAGTTAAAAAAGAAAATATTGCAGAAGAAGAATTACAAGAAAATTCTTCAACAGAAGATAGTAAAATAATCACAACAGAAGAAGAATTGGAAGCATTTCGCATTATTAAGGCAATATTGATTGCTAAAATTCCTGCGGATAAAATAACATATAAAGACTCACAATCTTATTTTGCTATCCTATATGGAACAAAACGAACAAATTGGATTTGTCGTTTGGTGTTGAATGAGAATAAAAAAGTTTTAACTTTTCCAAATGGAGAACATTTTAAAATAAAAGATATAAATGAGTTATATGAGTATAAAGAAAAATTTATTCATTCTTCTGTGGAAAGATTGAATAATGACCACTCTTGCGACAAGGAAGATTTGAAAAAGAAATTAACTGTATTATTTCAAGACGGAACCCAAATACGTGAAACAAAATCCATTGATACATTCATAAAATCAATAGAAAAAATTGGATTTGAAAGAGTAATAAGTTTGGGACTTAAATGCAGAAAGGTAGATTTAATTTCTAAACAAAAACAGGTAATCGAAACAAACGATGACCGAAATGATATGGTGCGAGAATATAAGGGATATTTCATCGTAAGTAATTCTTCCACTGAACATAAAATAAAATTACTTAAAGAAATATCAGATAAATTGGCATTAAATTTAAAAATAGAAATTTAAAAAACGGCGGAAATAATCCGCCGCTTTTTTAAATAATTATGCAAAATTATGCACGATTTACATAATTATGTAAATGGTACATAATTTTGCATAATTGTTTCAGGTAGCCTGAAAAGTGTTTTGTATTGCCGTTTTTTGGATAGGCTACCCGATTAAATCGTCTTACGCCGATTTAATCGGAGATTGCTCCGCCTTGTTGCACAAGGCTCGCAATGACGAAATGGGCTGCCTGAAATAAATATTTCAACCTGCCGTAGGGTGGGTTTCCAACCCACCACAACGCCGATAGGCGTTGCTGTTTATTGTTCAGGCTGCCTGAAAAATATATTCTGTATTGTGTTTTGCCGTTGCGGTGGGTTAGAAACCCACCCTACGAGCAACGCCTTTGGCGTTGTGGTGGGCAGGAATGCCCACCCTATATTCTTCTAAACGGCGGCAGTGCGTCTAATAGTTTTTTGCCGTATTGTGCGGTTATTAGGCGTGTGTCTAAAATGCTGACCCTGCCGAAGTCGCTTTCGGTGCGAATCAGTCTGCCGACTGCTTGGGTGAGTTTGATGCTGGCGTCTGGCACGGAGATTTCCATAAATGGGTTGCCGCCCCGCTGGCGTATCCATTCGGCAAAGGTTTTGGCAACGGGGTCATCGGGCATGGCAAAGGGCAGTTTGGCGATAATCACTTGCACGCAGGCGTTGCCTGGTAAATCCAAGCCTTCGGCAAAACTGTCCAAGCCGAAAATAATGCTGGGGCGGTTTTCGCTTAATGCTTTGTGGTGTTCGGCAATTAACTGGCTTTTTGGGCGGTCGCCCTGCATTAGCACAAGCGGTTGATACTGTTCAGGCAGCCTAAACGCCACTTCTTCCATTTGGCGGCGTGAAGTAAAAAGCACCAGCGTGCCGACAGGGGCAGTTGCGTCTATCAATTTGGGCAACCATTTCACCACTTCGTTTGTGTGTAAATCAGGCGTTTTGGGGTTGGC
>JAFWRB010000058.1 GCA_017508845.1 Neisseriaceae bacterium
AACACAATTTTGTTATCCACAACCGAAATTTTTACCGTGCTATTGGGCGGATAGTTGCCTGCCAAAAGTTTTTTGGCTAATGGGTTTTCGATTTCGGCTTGTATGGCTCGTTTCAAGGGTCTGGCTCCATACACGGGGTCGAAGCCTGTTTGGGCGATGAAATCTAATGCTTCGTCCGAAATTTCCAAGCCCACGCCCACTTTTTCCAAGCGGTTTCGCAAAGCCTGCAACTGGATTTTGGCGATTTCGCGAATGTGGTTTTGGCTTAACGCGTGGAAAACCGTGATTTCGTCAATGCGGTTGATGAGTTCTGGGCGAAAGTGGGCTTTCACTTCGTCCATCACCATATTTTTCACCGTTTCGTAGTCTTCTGTCCCCGCTGCCTGAATTTGCTGACTGCCGATATTTGAAGTCATCACAATCACGGTGTTTTTGAAATCAACCGTTCTGCCTTGTCCGTCCGTCAAGCGTCCGTCATCTAATACTTGCAGCAAAATGTTGAACACATCAGGGTGTGCTTTTTCCACTTCGTCTAACAAAATCACGCTATACGGCTTGCGGCGGACTTGTTCGGTTAAGTAACCGCCCTCTTCATAGCCCACATAGCCTGGCGGAGCACCGATTAGGCGTGCTACGGCGTGTTTTTCCATATATTCAGACATATCAATGCGAATTAAGTGTTCAACGCTATCGAACAAAAAGCCTGCCAACGCTTTGCACAACTCGGTTTTGCCAACACCTGTGGGTCCCAAAAATAAGAAACTGCCATACGGACGGTTGGGGTCGGACAAGCCTGAACGAGAACGGCGGATTGCATCGGCAACGGCATTGACCGCTTCATCTTGCCCGATGACTTTTTGATGCAAAACTTCTTCCATTCTCAATAACTTATCGCGTTCGCCCTCCATCATTTTGGACACAGGAATACCCGTCATTCGGCTGACAATTTCGGCAATTTCTTCCGCCCCCACTTCGGTGCGATACAGCGTATTTTTGTCCGCTTTTTTTGCTCCATTGTCCGCGTCCGTCAAGCGTTGTTGCAATTTCGGCAACTCGCCATATTGCAATTTAGACGCTTCTTCATAATTGCCTTGACGCATGGCAATTTGAATTTTGGTATTGATTTCATCAATTTGCTGTTTTAAGTCAGCCGAAGATACGCCTGCGGCTTTTTCGCTTTTCCAAATTTCGGACAAATCCGCATATTTTTTCTCCAACGCACTCATTTCTTCTTCAATCAACGCCAAACGCTTACGGCTGGCATCATCTTTTTCCTTTTCCAAGTGCATTTTTTCCATTTTCAGGCGAATAATGTTGCGGTTGAGTTTCTCCATTTCTTCGGGTTCGGAATCCATTTCCATTTTAATGCGGCTTGCCGCTTCATCAATTAAATCAATCGCCTTATCAGGCAGAAAACGGTCGGTGATATAACGGTCAGACAATTCCGCCGCAGCCACAATCGCAGGGTCGGTGATTTCCACTTTATGATGAATTTCATAGCGTTCCTGCAAACCACGCAAAATGGCAATCGTGTCTTCAACAGACGGCTCACCCACTAAAACCTTTTGAAAACGCCGTTCCAACGCTGCGTCTTTTTCAATATACTGACGATATTCGTCCAAAGTGGTCGCCCCGATACAGTGCAATTCACCTCTCGCTAACGCTGGTTTTAACATATTGCCTGCGTCCATTGCACCGTCCGCCTTGCCTGCACCCACAAGTGTATGAATTTCATCAATAAAAATCAGCGTTCTGCCGTCATCTTTGGCTAAATCATTCAGCACGGCTTTTAAGCGTTCTTCAAACTCGCCACGAAACTTCGCCCCAGCAATTAACGCTGCCAAATCCAACACCAGCAAGCGTTTGTTTTTTAAGGATTCAGGCACTTCACCATTGACAATGCGTTGTGCTAAACCCTCGACAATCGCCGTTTTGCCCACGCCAGGCTCGCCGATTAACACAGGATTGTTTTTCGTGCGGCGTTGCAACACCTGAATCGCACGGCGAATTTCATCATCGCGTCCGATGACAGGGTCTAACTTACCCTCCCTTGCCCTTTGGGTTAAATCCAGCGTATATTTTTTCAAGGCTTCCCGACTGTCTTCCGCATTCGGATTATCCACAGCCGCTCCTCCACGAATAGCGTCAATAGACGCTTTCAGGCTGCCTGTTGTTGCTCCTGCTTTACTTAAAATGCGAGCCAACGCCCCATTTTCTTGCAACGCCGCTAACGGAAATAACTCGGTAGAAATATAAGCGTCATTGCGTTTGGCGGCTTCCTTGTCGGTGAGATTAAGAATGTTGCCCAACTCACGAGAAACCGAAATTTCACCGCCATTGCCCGACACTTTGGGCAAGGCTTTGATTTCCTTATCAATTTCCTGCTTAATTTGCGACACATTCGCCCCAGAATGAGCCAAAACGCTCGCCACAGAACTGTCATTATCTTGTAACAAGGCGTGCATTAAATGCACGGCTTCAATAAAGCCACTGTCAAGTGCCAAAGCCGCACTCTGAGCGTCCTGCAAGGCTGCCTGAAACTTGGCTGTTAATTTATCAAATCTCATTTGTGTATTCCTTTCAAAATAAAAATTTCAATTAGGAAAATAAATAAGATTGATTTTGAAAATGTCAAGGGCTTGGGGGGATTTTTTTAAAAAAGAGTTTCAGGCTGCCTGAAACGAAGTTCGGCGAACGAAGTGAAGTGAAAACATTCAATCCGTTCTTTAATTAGGAAGATTGCCACGCATTGCCTTTGGCAATGCTCGCCACAGCATTACTTTTTTAGGCTGCCTGAAAACTATGCCACTTCATACTCATCAAGCAAGGCAGCATAAACCTTCGCCGTGGCAAGGCAATCGGATAAGGTGTTGATTTTTTCGCGAAAAACACTGTAATACAGACAAACTGTGGGTAAATCAAAATTATCCATTACAGAAGATAATTTGTGTTCTGCCATTTTTTGTGTGTCAAACAAGCGGCGGTTTTTGTGGTTGTCGCGATAATCAAAACCGTATTTATATAAGAATTTCAATACAATAGGCATATTGTGGGCGAGTAAGTCGTCCTTGTCGATATAAGCAATCAAAGCAGGTAAAATGGCTGAAACCGTAGGGGCAGCAGTGGTGATTTTATCATTCGGATTAATCACTGTGGAAAACGCCGACATTGCCTGAAAATCACGACATTTCATTGCAGATAACGACAAAATACCGTCTTTTAATCGCGTTCCTGTGCTTTCTAATGCAATCACAGTAAAATCGCCCACAGCCGCTTTGCGTGTGGTCTTGCGGGGCATAAAAATTTTCTCGCGTGCCATATCAAAAATGGTGCGAATTTTGGGCAAATGCTTTTTATCTGCCCACTCAAAAGGCACTAACGGAATGTTAGCAAGTTGCTTGTCAAACTCTGCCACTGCCGCTTGCCATTCTGCTGTTCGGTGTTCGGCTTGTTTTTGACGTTCCAAAAGCAATAAGCGTTGGTGTCGCCAGTATTCTTCGGGCGAAGTCGTGCTGTGCAATGATACGCTGCTTGACTGATTATTCATTTCCTATCCTTTCAGACAGCCTTGCTTTAAGGCTGAAATGGCTTGTGCATAATCTTTCTGCCCAAAAATCGCCGAACCTGCCACGAAGATTTCTGCACCGTCTGCTACTAACTCGCTGATATTATTGCTATTTACACCGCCATCAACTTCAATCGGAATATGCCGCCCTGTCTGTTGCTCGTGCATATCGCAAATTTGCCGCAAACGGCGAATTTTGGCACGCATCGCAGGAATAAATTTTTGTCCGCCAAAACCAGGATTAACCGACATCAGCAAAATCATATCTAATTTATCCATTACATTTTCAAGTATATTCAAGGGTGTCGCAGGATTCAACGCCAATGCTGCCTGAACATTTTTTTCGTGAATTAAAGATAAAGAACGGTCAATGTGGCGAGATGCTTCGGGGTGAAAAGAAATAATATTCGCACCAGCGTCCGCAAAGGCAGCAATCATATCATCAACAGGTTCAACCATTAAATGTACATCAATCGGTGTATCTCCTGCGTATGGCTTCAAAGCACGACACACCATTGCCCCAAAAGTTAAGTTGGGTACATAGTGATTATCCATAACATCAAAGTGAATGTAATCCGCACCCGCGGCAATCACCGCCGACACTTCTTCACCTAATCGAGCAAAATCAGCCGATAAAATACTGGGAGCAATGCGATACATTTTTATGCACTTTCTACAATCACTTATAAGGTGCTATTGTAACGGATTTTTATGCGTTTCAGGCAGCCTGAAAATGAAATATTGCGATATTTGTTAAGAATTGCTATCATTCGCAACTTTATTAACCATTGATTTAAGGAAAATAGTTATGAAAAAATTGCTTTTCACTGCCCTTTTGGCAAGTTCTTTGAGTGTTGCCGTTGCCGACACTTACACCATTGACCCACACCACACAAACGCACGCTTTGCCGCTGACCACAACGGCACCAGCACCAATGTGGGCGGATTTTTTCTGTTAGAAGGCAAAGTTGAATTTGACGCTGCCAAAAAAACAGGCTCTGTGGATATTAAAATTCCGATGAGCAAAATGAATAACGGCAACGCTGAATTTGATGAGCACCTAAAAGCCGAAAACTTTTTCAACTCACAAAAATTTCCCGAAATGCGTTTTGTGTCGAAAAAATTTGTGTTTGACGGCGACAAAGTAAAATCCGTTGAAGGCGATTTAACTCTGTTGGGTCAAACCAAACCTGTGGTTTTGGAAGCCACAAAATTTAATTGCTACCACAACAAAATGGCAAACAAACAAGCCTGCGGCGGCGATTTCAAAGCCAAAATCAAGCCCACAGACTGGGGCTTTAAAATGCCACAAGACGCAAAAATTAAAATTCAAGTGGAAGCGTTTAAAGACTAATCTATTTGATTTTAATAAAAAAAGACGGTGTCAAAACCGTCTTTTTTTATATTCAGGCAGGCTAAAACGAAGTTTAAGCACAAGCCCAAATTACGCCACACTATCTAACTTACCTTGCAAATCATTATCCGTCATAGCGGCAACTGACGAATCTGACCACACATTAACCCCCGTTTCAATCATATCAATAATGGCGTAAATCGGCAAAATCATACCCATTAAATCCACAGGCACATTGATTGATGACATTAAGGAAATGGTTAAAAAATAGCAACCCATAGGCACACCTGCATTGCCCACAGCGGCTAAAATCGACACGAATAACCACACAATCATTGTGCCTAATGATAACTCAACACCTGCATTTTGCATTAAAAATAAAGAAGTAACCAAAATAAATGCCGCACAGCCATTCATATTGATGGTGGTACAAATCGGCAGAACAAAACGGCTGACTCGTTTGTCGATATGCAAATTATTTTCAGCCGAAGCCAGTGTTACAGGCAGCGTTGCCGCTGAACTTTTAGAGAAAAACGCCATTGCCAGTGCAGGCGACATAGCCTGAAAAACTTTCAGCGGATTAAGCCGTCTTGCCAACAAAAACAAAGGAATAATCACGAAAAATTGCACTAAATTACCGCCAATCACTACCAGCGTGTATTGTCCCAACGCACCCACAATCACGCCCGCTTCAATTTCGGCAACCAACTGGGCAGTAAAAGCCACAATACCCACAGGCAAAATCACAAGCAAGGCACGAATCAGCATAAACAACAACTCTTGCAAACCCAAAATGCCTTTAATGACGGTTTGCCGATTATCGCTATCGGGCATAAACGCCAAACCCAAGCCAACTGCACTCGACACCAGTAGCACCGACAATACATTACCTGCAACAAAAGGTTGCAATAAATTGTTCGGAATAACCGATAAAAAATGCTCGTAATACGATAATTTCCCGATATTTTCAGGAACAGTAGCGTCTGCGGCAACAGGCACATTGACGGGCGAAATAATCAAAAAGAACGCCAAAGCCGTCAGTGCAGCAGCCAAAGTGGTGGTGAGCGTATAAAAAATAGTGTGCGAAAAAATGCGTTTGCTTTCCGACTTTGCTCCTAACTTCGACAGCGTTGCGATGACTGCCAAAGAAATCACAGGAATGGCTAAAAACTGAAATAATCGCGTAAAAGCAGTGGCAATAAAATGGCATAACTCATTGATAAATGAGTGAGAAATATGCCCCAACACCGCCCCCACAATCATCGCCGCAAACCAAATAACGGCGGTTTTGAAATGGTTTTGTTTTTTGCTTGATGAACACATTGTTTTTTCCCTTTTAAAATATGCTTTCCAAGTGCTATTGTGCCTTTTCAGGCTGCCTGAAACAAGATTTTTTGATTATATCAATAGTATTATGCGTTATATTCTTTTTCTAATTGATGAATAATATCCTGCAATTCTTTCGGCAATTCCGCTTGTAAAATCAATTCCTTATCTGTTTCAGGGTGCCTAATGGTTAATTGCCACGCGTGTAAAAACATTCTTTTTAAGCCAAATTCTTTTGCCCATTGTTTGTTTTTTTCATAATTACCGTAGCGTTCATCGCCTAAAATGGGGTGATTTTGACTTTGTAAATGCACACGAATTTGGTGTGTTCTGCCTGTTTTTAACTCGGCTTCGACTAAACTGGCTGCCTGAAATTCCTGTTTGACACGAAAAATAGTGTGGGCGTATTGTCCGTTTTTATCCACTCGCACCATTTTTTCGCCGTTTTGTCCTGTATATTTTTTAAGCGGCAATTTCACCGCATATTCGCCCATTTTCCACACAGGAGAACACAGTGCCAAATAGATTTTTTTGGGGTGATTTTGGCGTAACTGTTCGTGCAATTTCACGACTGTGCGGCGTTTTTTGGCTATCATCAATAAGCCTGATGTGTCTTTATCCAAGCGGTGTACTAACTCCAAATACTTGGCATTTGGGCGTGCGGCTCGTATTTGTTCAATCACGCCAGATGACACGCCACTGCCGCCGTGTGCCGCCACACCTGACGGTTTGTCGATGACTAATAAAAAATCGTCTTCATACACAATGGGAAATTCAACTGCTGGAATATTTTTCAGGCAGCCTGAAAGGGGTTTTTCGGCAATTCTTATCGGCGGAATACGAATGGTTTGCCCTTTTTTAATGCGGCTATCAAAGGTTGCACGGCGTTTGTCTATACGAATTTCGCCACTGCGGATAATGCGGTGAATATGGCTTTTGGGCACACCTTTTAAGTAACGCAATAAAAAATTATCCAAGCGTTGATTTTCATCGTTGTCGGTAACGGTGTAAAAAGACACAAAATTTTTGCTTAATTCAGTCATTTTATTTATAATTCACCCCTTAAATTGCGTTGTTTGAGAAATAGCGTTTATTGTCTATTTTACAGCGTGATTGAAAAAAATTCGTCAATTTATGAGAACTTTTGTAAATAGGCTGTTTCAGGCAGCCTGAAATAATGCGAGTTTTCATAAATTAAGTTGTGTTTTTTGACGATACAAAAACACGGGCATTATGCCTTAATTTTTAACATTAAGATTTTGTAAGTAAATCACCGCTTTGTGTGATGTAGTCGTTTCACAGCAAAATCATGCAGTGTTACTTCGCCTTGCCGTATCATTTATACTGTCTGCGGCTCGTTGCCTTGCCTGCTTTTACTCTGAAACGACTATAATGATTGAACGGTAAGCGTTCAAAAATAAAACGGATTTTATATATTCAAATCAAAGTAGTAGCGTAAGACTTGCTTTTTAAAAGGCAAGCCGTCAAGCGAATATATAAAATATATTGAAAACGGATTTTAAGCAAATGATTATATAAAAAACATTGTAAAATCAAATAGTTATAATTTTAATGCGGTATCAACAAGTCAAGACAATAAATATATAGTCAATACTGCATTATTTTTGATTTTGTCCATGTTTTATCATCGTTTCTTTTAATTAGTTTATTTTCAGGCTGCCTGAAATACGGTTTATCTTTTCAGGTTGCCTTATAACATATTGAAAATAAACAATTATTCTTTTTTTTCAGGCAGCCTAAACTCTGCTATCCGTTTTTGTGTTTTATAGTCAAATCCAAAGCCCAAACTGCTTACAAAATCCCAAACTCGTGGGAGCATATTCTCAAATGAAAAGAATGTTATTCAATGCCACACAAGCCGAAGAATTGCGTGTGGCAATTGTCGATGGACAAAAATTGTTGGACTTGGATATTGAAACTTTGGGCAAAGAACAACGCAAAGGCAATATCTACAAAGGCACCATCACCCGCATTGAGCCGTCTTTGGAAGCCTGTTTTGTCGATTACGGCACGGATCGACACGGTTTTTTGCCATTCAAAGAAGTGGCAAGAAGTTATTTTCAAAATTATTCAGGCGGCAAAGCCCATATTCAAGATGTCCTAACCGAAGGCATGACGGTTCTGGTGCAAGTGGAAAAAGACGAACGGGGCAATAAGGGGGCGGCACTCACCACATTCATTAGTCTGGCTGGGCGTTATTTGGTGTTAATGCCAAACAATCCCAGAGCAGGCGGCGTTTCTCGGCGTATTGTTGGCGAAGAACGCCAAGAACTCAAAGAATTAGTATCGCAATTAGAAGTGCCGCACGGCATGAGCGTGATTGCCCGCACCGCAGGTATCGGACGCACTGTGGAAGATTTGCAATGGGACTTGAATTATCTTTTGCAACTGTGGCAAGCCGTATCGGACGCGGCAGAGCAAGAAGATGTGCAACCATTAATCTTGCAAGAAAGTGCTTTGGTTATTCGTGCCATTCGTGATTATTTTCAGCCTGACATTGGCGAAATTTTGATTGATGACGAAGAAGTGTACAACCGCGTCAAACAATTTATGTCGTTTGTCATGCCCGCGAATATCAATCGTGTGAAACGCTATAACGAACATACGCCTTTGTTTTCGCGTTTTCAAATTGAACACCAAATTGAAAGTGCTTTTGCACGAGAAGTGTCCTTGCCATCAGGCGGTGCGATTGTGATTGACCACACCGAAGCACTCGTTGCGATTGATGTCAATTCGGCACGTTCCACAAAAGGCGGCGATGTAGAAGAAACGGCTCTGAAAACCAACTTGGAAGCGGCAGAAGAAATCGCCCGCCAGTTGCGTTTGCGAGATTTGGGCGGGCTTGTGGTGATTGATTTTATTGATATGGAAAACCGCAAAAATCAAAGCCAAGTGGAACAAGCCTTACGCGAAGCCCTAAAACAAGACCGTGCCAGAGTGCAGATGAGCAAACTGTCTCGCTTTGGTTTAATGGAACTTTCTCGCCAACGCCTGCAAATGTCGTTAGGCGAAAGCACACATATTCTCTGCCCACGCTGTCAAGGCAAAGGCTCCATTCGTGGCGTACAATCGTCTGGCTTACATATTCTTCGCATTATTCAAGAAGAAGCAATGAAAGACAACACAGGCGAAATTCACGCCCAAGTGCCTGTGGATATTGCCACATTCTTACTCAACGAAAAACGCGTGGATTTATTTAATTTAGAAGAACGCTTGGGCGTGCCGATTTTGTTAATCCCCAACATTCACTTGGAAACGCCTGATTATCGTGTTGAGCGAATCCGCTTGGACGATGTGGAAGATAATCCCCTGCCTTCTTATCGTCAAGTGGAAAAACCCGATGACGAAGAAGACGGCATTTCACGCGAAAAAGTGCGTTCGGTTAAAGCCACAGATGCAGCAGTGCAAGGCATTACGCACGAACCACGCCCAGAGCAACCCTTACACACAGGCGAGCCCACTATTTCGTCTGTATTTGAACGCTTGGGTAAATGGATTAAAGGTTTGTTTGCCGAAGACGCACCGCAAACGCAGCCTGAAAAAGCCCCCAAAGACGAAGCGAAAAAGCCCACTCGCAAGGCGGCTACGCGTAAAAAAGTAGCAGAAGAAGACCTTTCAGGCAGTACCAAACGCAATAGCACAAACGATAACGAAACAAAAGACAAAGAACCTGCCAAACGCAAAGAAGACTTGGATAACAGCGTTAAAAAACCCGCTCGTGTGGCAAAAGCCAAAAGCGAAGAACCTGCACAAAAAGCCGAACGAAAAGTTCGCCGTCCGCGTTTAGAAGACGAAACGCCAAACGAAACCGCACCACAAGAACAACAGCCATTAGTGGTGAATATCGGTAACGGCAAAAATAAAGACAAAAAAGCAGGCAAACCTGCCGCAAAACAAAGCAAAAAAGCCCCAGCAACCCGCATTCGCAGTTCGCAAAACATTATTGAGAATATCAAGCACGGAGCGATTGTGCGTAATGTGCAATACACCACACGCCGCTTATTCCCCGAAATGTTCCCGCAAAGCGAGCCTGCAAAAGAGCCGATTGAAATTAGGCTACCCGAAGTGCGTAATGAACCTGATGAAACAATCAACACTTTGCAAGCGGTTGAAACAGTTGAACGCTCATCAGAAGAACGCATTGACGCATTAAAGCGAAAAGCCAAAGCCACTTTGATGCGTAAAAAAGCAGAAAAAGCCGAATCTGTGGCAAGCGAACCTGTGGATTTAGGCGACTTGCAACTGATTGAAACTTTGAGCGAATTAAAAACAGACTTGCCGCCTGAAAAGGTTGAACCCAAAGGCAAACGCCGCTCGCAAGTCAAGCAAACGCAAGAAGAAAGCGTAGCAGAAGTGGTATTGCAGCAGGTTGAAACCACAAGTGGCGAATAATAGCGTGGGGCAAAGCCCCACTTATAATCGGTTCAGCCCAACAAGGCGGAATGAAACGATATTAAAATATAAACGATTAACGCCTTACGGCTTTCAGGCTGCCTGAAAGGCAAAAAAACAATCACAAAAAGCCTTGACAAGGTTAAAACAAGTTTATATAATGCAAAACTTCACTTCCCCGATAGCTCAGTCGGTAGAGCGACGGACTGTTAATCCGCAGGTCCCTGGTTCGAGCCCAGGTCGGGGAGCCAAATTGATAACGGCACAGTGTTTTTACTGTGCCGTTTTTATTATGCAAAAACTTTTCAGGCTGCCTGAAAAAAATGCAATGTTATCACCAAATAACATTGCATTTTCAAAATGATAGTCGGTTTAGACCCAAAGCAGACAAGGCGGCGAGCCTGCGACAGTATAAATAATACGGCAAGACGAGCCAACGCTGTATGATTTTGGTATGAACCG
>JAFWRB010000059.1 GCA_017508845.1 Neisseriaceae bacterium
AAACGCTTGTTTTGTGGCTTCTTCATTTGTTGCTAATTTTTTTTGTTTATTGATGTTTTCCGCAATTTCTTGAATTTGTTTTTTTAATTTTTCCATAATAAGCTCCTGTTATGAATGTAAAAAAGGGAATTTTCGCGACAAGCGTCCTTTGTCAAGGACGCTTGTAATAGTACTATTGCAACAACCGTTATGCAATATCAAAAAATTGATATAGCACAATCGAGATTGATATTTTCAGGCTGCCTGAAATGGTTTCTGCCGTTTGGTGGGCTAAAAGCCCACCCTATAAGCACCTGCGGTGCTTTGGTGGGTTGGAAACCCACCCTACGCATGCAAAGCCTTTTCTAATTCTGCCAACTGTTTGCAATCTATATCCCACGCCCAAATGCCGTTTGTATTGTCTTTATTCAAACCGCGTAAAAACAAGTAACGCACACACAAAACGGGCGGGAAAATGTGGTGTAGGCTTAACATTCGCCGCACGGCAATGGCGTAAATTAAGGCTTGCACGGCGTAATGGTGCTGTGCCATTGCACTGTTCATTGCGTCCAAATCATAAGACGGCAATTTATTTGATTTATAATCAATAATATACACATTGCCGTGTGCGTCTTGTGCCAGCATATCAATAAAACCGTTGAAAAAACCTTGCACGGTGTGTTGTTGCACTTGCCGCAAAGCCGTGCAAATGTTTTCAGGTAAGTCATCGCCCAAATAATGCAACACCACTTCGGGCTGAAAATGCAATTCATTCAGCAAAAACTGGCTTTCAGGCAGCCTGAAAGGGGTTTGCGACAATGATACGCCGTTATTTAACGCTGCTAATCGTGTGTGATTGCACATGGCGACCATATCATCAAGATAATCTAAACTCAATGCGTATTTTTCTAACTTATTGATAATTAAATCTTTTTGCGTATCCGCAGGCAGATGAAAATAAAATTCTTCTAACATTTCATGCCAACACAAACCTGTATTTGTGCCTGCGGGAAAAGCATTTATTCCTTTGTTTTCATTAGATAAATCATCATAAACTTGCCGCTCGACACTATCCACAACCAAATTCTCTTCGTTGTGCGTTTGTGTCTGCCACGCACTGAAACTGGAAAACTGCCGCCGTTTTAAGTTGATAGCACCTAACTGTGCCGCCGTGTAGTGTTGCGTTTCCGTTGCAGGCTGCCTGAAAAGTGTTTCTGGCGGCGATTGGGTGCTATCGACTAATTGAATGGATAAGGCATTGTTTTGTTGCCATTTATCCTGCCACATTTGCCATTGTGTTATCTCTTTGTTTTCTAATGAAATATTAAGAGAGTTTCGCAACAGATGATTGATACTGCTGTTTTGATACGCCATATCGCCACAACCCACAATCAGGGCTTCTTCGGCACGCGTCAAAGCCACATACAGTAGCCTAACTTGTTCTGCCAATAAATCGTTTTGAATTTCTTGTTCGGCTAATTGCGTTTTGTGTTTCAGGCAGCCTGAATAATCATTTTGATGAATAATTTCAAAGTCTTGTGCTTTTTCATTATGGGGACGAAAAATAAACGGACAATAAACCACAGGATATTGCAAACCTTTGGACGCATGCATGGTAATGATTTTGACCAAATTTTCATCGCTTTCTAAACGCAATTTGCTGTTATCACCGCTGTCAGGTTGTGCAATTTGTTGCTGTAAAAAATGCAATAAAGTATATGTGCCGAAACAATTTTTTTCTTCTTCTGCTAATAATTCAATTAGTTGCGTGATATTGGTGAGTATTCGCCATTCTTGCCGACAAATTAAAGTAGCACTGATTTGATATTCTTCATCAAACGCTTGATAGGCAGCAAATAAACCGCGTTTTTCCCATTTTTCACGCAAAAAATGAGCGTATTCAATATCCTTGACTATTTGCGGTTCATTATTGTTATATTCTTGAATTTGCTGAATATTTTTACCAATTAAATCGCTCATTTGCACAAAACGCCACAGACCGCTATCTGATACAGGATTGAGCCAAAATTTCATTAAAGCATACACAATACGGGCTTCATCGGCGGCAAAAATGGAATCTTGACGAATAGAAACGCTATCAATCCCGTTGTTTTTTAAGGATTTTCTTATTATATCGCCTTGTTCGTGGCTTCGCACCAAAACCGCAATATCGCCCGATGACAAAGGTCGCTCTTTGTATTGCAAATTGCTGTTTAATACTTGGGCAATGTGATTGGCACAAATTTGTGCAATTTGTTGTCTTTGTTCGTCAGCCGTTATTTTTTCGGACTCATCAATATGAAAAACCGTGAGTGCATTGGGCAAAATTTCTTTTTTCAGGCTGCCTGAAATATATTCGTCTTCTCTATGATGAGATACTGGTAAAAAAGGAATTTCATTATTTAAAAAAGCATTGTTTGTATTAAATAAAGCATTGCAAACATCAAGTAATTTTTTATGTGTGCGATAATTGGTGTCCATAGAATATAAATGGTCTGCGTCTTGTTTGGCGTTTAAGTACGCATAAATATCTGCACCACGAAAACGATAAATCGCTTGTTTGGGGTCGCCCACTAAAAAAACGCTTTTGCCTTGTTCTATAAACGCTTGTTTGAAAATGGCATATTGTACGGCATCTGTATCTTGAAATTCATCAACCATTAAAACATCATATTTTTTTGACAAATGTTTGGTTAATAACTTATTTTCTAATGAAAAATAAACATCTAATAATAAATCATTAAATCCGCGTTTATTGGATGATTTTTTAGATTGTGTTATTTCATTATCTAAATAATCAAGTAAGAAAAAGCCAATATTTTGGGTAAAATTTTGATAAGATAAAACAAAATAATAAATTAAGCGAAAATCTTCAAATGGACTTAAATCATCTATGCTTTTGTTTTTGGTAAAGATAAAATTTTCAGGCAATAATAAATGGGCTTTTTCTGATATTTTTTCTATATTAAATGGATAACCTTGAATGATTTTTTGTAGATTATTAAAAATTTCTACAAATGTCGGTTTTTTATAATATGTTCCACTTAAACGATTAAAGATTTGCCAAAATTGTACTTCAATATGATTGGTGCCAATTTGTTGAATGCGTTGTTGTAATGAATAAAATAAATCTTGTTCTTTATCATTAAAGTTTTCTTTAATTTGAGCAATTAAATCATCACTGATTTTTATTTCAGGTAGCCTAAACAGTTTTTCTTGTGCTTTTTCAATTTCTCCAATACATTGTTCAAAAGAAATATATTCTTTATTTAATTTAGGCTGACTGATGTATTTTTTTATTTCATTTAATTTTTTTTCTGGCGTTATTTTTTCATTAAAACAAATGAAAGCAGCAAGTTTATTGTGAGCAATATATTTTCGCCAAAAATCTTCTGTAAGTTTTTGTTTTAATTCATTATCATCATCAGTGCTTTGCATTTGTAAAGCGAAAGGAACACCACAGGCAAATGCTTCTTCATTTAAAATACTGCGACAAAAAGCGTGAATGGTATAAATGCCTGCTTGGTCAAAATTATTTAATGCGTCTTGGGCATTTTTTAATAAAATGCTGGCGGTCATATTTTTATTTTTAGCCAAGTCAAATAATTGAATTAAATTTTTATCATCAAGCGTTTGATTATCAGGAAATTGACCATTGCTTAATTGGTTTTTTACATCAATTAAGCGAGAACGCAAACGCATTTTTAATTCGGCGGTGGCAGCAACGGTAAAAGTCAGCACCGCAATTTTGTCGATTTTAATATTTTCTAATAAAATCAAACGAGTAAATAGTAGAGCAATACCATAAGTCTTGCCCGTGCCTGCGGACGCTTCAATTAACGAAGTGCCGTCAATCGGCATAGTGAGTGCGTCAAACGATTGGGGCAAGTGCGGGTTCATTTGTTTGCCTTATGTATTCAGATGATTTTTTGTTATTATAGCAATTATTATCCCGTTTCAGGCTGCCTGAACTTTTGTTATGCACCACAACACACACCGATTATGTACCGCACCCATGCTTGACTGGACGGACAGGCATTTTCGTTTTATGGCTCGGCTTTTGTGCCAGAATGCTCGTTTATATAGCGAAATGATTCACGCTAATGCTTTGATTTATGGTGATAAAAACGCATTTTTGCAACATACGGACACACAGCATAATACCGCCTTACAATTAGGCGGCTCGAACCCGCAAGCATTAGCAAAAGCCTGCGAAATTGCCGCCGATTATGATTATGTGGAAGTTAATTTAAACTGCGGCTGCCCCAGTCCCAGAGTGCAAAAAGGTGCGTTTGGTGCGTGTTTAATGCGTGAAGTGGCTTTGGTTTGCGAGTGTATCAATGCTATGGCAAACGCTACAAATGCCGAAATCACCGTCAAACACCGCATTGGCATTGATGACGATGAAGATTATCAAGTTGTAGCGGATTTCGTGGGGGAGATTGCCCATAAAACGCCGTGCAAATCGTTTATTATTCACGCACGCAATGCGTGGTTAAACGGTTTGTCGCCCAAAGAAAACCGCGATATTCCGCCGTTAAAATACGATTTTGTGTATCGCATTAAGCAAGATTCTCCCGATTTAAATATTGTAATCAACGGCGGTGTTATAGATAATAATAGTATAAACAATCACTTACAACACACAGACGGTGTGATGATAGGCAGAAGCATTTATCACAATCCCTTGATGATGAAAGAATGGGATAATGTGTTTTTTGGTTATTGTGAAAATACAATCACAGATGAAGATTTAATAGAACAACTTTATCAATACGCCGCCCAAGAAATCGCCCAAAAAACGCCATTACGCAACATTGTCAAACAATGGTTGGGCTTATTTCACG
>JAFWRB010000060.1 GCA_017508845.1 Neisseriaceae bacterium
GCTGATGATTTTGCTACACACGCTCGCTGGCGACACTTCAACGCTGTGGGAAGATTTGGGCTTTGCTCTTTTAAAAATGACGGTTGTGCTGTTTGTCTTGCTTTATTTGGGTGAGAAGTTAATGCAGCCGTGGTTTAATCTGGTTGCCAAGTTAGAGCAGTCGGAAGTGTTTATGCTCAATGTGTTGTTGGTAACATTAGGTGTTGCATATCTCACTGAATTAGCAGGACTTTCGCTTGCTTTGGGAGCGTTTGTGGCAGGTATGTTGATTGCCGAAACACAATACCGTTTTCAAGTGGAAGATGATATTCGTCCGTTTCGCGATACGCTGTTGGGCTTTTTCTTTATTACGGTTGGTATGAAGTTGGATATTGCTGTTTTATTAGACAATTATATCCAAGTATTCAGTTTTTTGGCGGTGTTGATTTTGCTGAAAGCCCTTGTGGTGTATATTGTGTCGCGAATGAGCCAGCATAAACGCTCGGATTCTTTTCAGGCTGCCTTTTATTTGGCACAAGGCGGTGAATTTGGCTTTGTGCTGTTGGCATTAGCCTTAAAAGACGAGTTAATTCACATTGAAACCGTGCAAATCGGCACGGCAGCCATTTTATTGTCTATGCTAATCGCCCCTTTGCTCATCACGCTTGCACCGTGGTTGGTCAGTAAATTTGCCAAAAAATCGTGGGACGAAAAATCGCTCGATTTGCATCAAATGTTGGTTGAAAATATGAGCAAAAGTGACCATGTGATTATTGTCGGCTTTGGCAGAACAGGACAGACGGTTGCTCGAATGTTAAAAAACGAAGGCATTAACTATTACGCTTTGGATACTAATGTTGAACGGGTACAATCCGCACGCTTGGCAGGCGAGCCGATTGCTTTTGGGGACGCAAAACGCAAGGATATTCTTTTAGCCGCAGGTTTGAACCGAGCCCATATGGTGATTTTAACTTCCCATTTATTCAAAGAAAACGAACATATTTTATCGGTGATTATGGCAGAACGCCCTACTCTGCCCGTGATTGTTCGCACAAACAGCGAAGAACACGCACGCATTTTAGGCAATAAAGGTGCGTCAGGCGTGATTTCGGACGAACAAGAAACAGGTTTAGTTTTAGCCAGCGAAGTGATGCTGCATTACGGTATGCCGTTTTACCGAGTGTATAACATTATCCGCGGCGTGCGACAAGACCAGTACAGCATGCTCAAAGACATTTATTTAGGCGATGACGAAAAAGCCGCCGCACAAGGCAGTAAAAGCATTTATCGCGACAGCATACAACTGCCCAAAGAAGCCTTTGCTGTGGGCAAAGAACTGCGGTCGCTGCCCTTTTCGCAACTGAAAGTCGGACTCATCGGCATACGGCGTGGCACCAAACTCATCAAAAAACCCGAAGCCGAATTTATGCTGATTGAAAACGATGTAGTCTTGGTCATTGGCTTACCTGCCAATGTGGAACAACTGAAACATGTGCTGTTAGGCGGAAAAGAGAAAAAACAATAAGCAATCGTAGGGTGGGCTTCCCAGCCCACCAAACGCCACGACAATGGCGATGTAAAAGAATTGATAGAAAACCTTTCAGGCAGCCTGAAAAATGAAAAAGCAATGCCTTTGGCATTGTTGGTGGGTTGAAACAGCGTTCGGCGTAAGCCAAAACCCACCCTACGGCTGCCTGAAATTATTTCTCCGTTTTAAATAACCTTTTTGTTGCCATTTTTTCATAAACTGAATTAGGTTTGGCATAATTGGCAAAAGGATAAATCGCAATGCCGCCACGAGGCGTAAAAATGCCTTCCACTTCCAAATATTTGGGTTGTAATAATTTCACCAAATCTTTCATAATAATGTTAATACAATCTTCATGAAAATCGCCGTGATTGCGGAAACTAAATAAATATAATTTCAATGATTTAGACTCCACAAGATATTCATCAGGAATATAACGAATATGAATATGAGCAAAATCAGGTTGTCCTGTTTTCGGGCATAAAGAAGTAAATTCAGGACAATTAAGCGTTACCATATAATCATTTTCAGGGTGCTTATTGGGAAATTTTTCTAATAAAGACGGATTATAATCATAAATATATTCCGTCTTATTCTGCCCTAATAAAGACACTCCTTTTAATTCGTCAAGACTTCGCGACATATTTAATCCTGTTCTCGATAAATGGATAATGCCGAATAACTTTGTGCCACAGGCATCACTTCAATAGAATTGATATTCACATATTGAGGCTGCCTGAAAACCCACAAAATGATTTCGGCAATATCTTCTGGTTTAACAAATTCAACATTTTCATAGACTTGGGCGGCTTTTTTATTATCCCATTTGAAACGCACATTGGAAAATTCGGTATCGCCACACAAACCAGGTTCAATATTAGATACGCGAACGCGTGTTCCTGCCAAATCCGCACGCAAATTGCGGCTAAACTGTTTAACAAAGGCTTTGGTCGCCCCATAAACATTGCCGCCAGGGTAAGGATAAGTACCCGCAATCGAACCGATATTGATAATATGCCCCTGTTTTTTGGCAACCATTTTAGGCAGTATTTGACGCGTTAAATACGATAAACCCAAAACATTCGTGGCAATCATTTGCTCCCAGTCAGCAAAATCGGCTTGGTAAGCAGGTTCTAATCCTAATGCCAAACCTGCATTATTGACCAATAATTCAATGTCTTGCCAATCATCAGGAATTTCTGACAAGGCATTGTTTATGCTGTTTTTATCGGTCATATCCATTTGTAGCGGCAAAAAGTTATCCCCTAATTCATCTTTTAAGGCAGAAAGTTTATCTATTCGCCTTGCTGCACCGATGACACGGTAGCCATTTTGAACAAATAATTGACACGCCGATTTACCAAAACCTGCGGACGCACCAGTAATTAAAACAGTCATTTTTTTTCTCCAAAAGTTTCAGGCAGCCTGAAAAAAATTCTAACAAAAAAGACGGCTTTGCCGTCTATTGATATAAATACCCCGCGAGTGCCGTTACAGCGGAAGTCGCTTGAACCTTGTGGTAAGGTCGGTAAGTGCCGTCTGATTTCGGGTACATTCACACGGAACGCGCACGCCCATCAAACTTTCACCCCCAAAAGCGAATGTATTGGTTCAAAGGAGTATATGCTGAATACGAACACCGCAGGGAATGACTTTATTGTACGCTTTTTAGCGACAAAGTCAAATATTGCTATTATGCAAAGCACAAAGCCTTATTTCATAAATTTACCTGCCAAAGCGGCTAAATCTTTCATATCTAAGCCGTCAGATAAATCGAAACCTGCGGCCTCTTCGGCATTACCACTCGGCGTTAAGCCGCTGATAATATTCGGTAAATATTGAGCCAATAGAGTTGATGCTTCGGTATTATTCACGCCTGCGTGGTGAGCGGCACTGCCGAGTAAATCCGCACCCAAAGCGTTTGCCATAGCGTCTGCACTAACAGGCTGATTATCGCCCTTGCCTACCCAAGACGCTAATGCAGGAGCCAAACCGCCTGCTTGCAGTTGTTTGAACAAGCCCGACATTCCGCCCAATTGAGCCATTAAGCCTTGCAATAATTTCATTGTCAAAGCGTTGTCTTTACTGCCGCCCAAAATTTGTCCTGCAACTTGTCCCAAGACACTGTCTAACATACCCATTGTTCAATCCTTATCATCTGTTGTGTTAGAAATGGCGATAATACACTATTTTTCGCGTTTTAAATTTGCGTTTAATCATATTTCAGGCTGCCTGAAA
>JAFWRB010000061.1 GCA_017508845.1 Neisseriaceae bacterium
CGTGTGGCATTTTAAAAACATAAAGTAATCAGTTATTTTTCAGGCTGCCTGAAACTTATATCGTCATTGCGAGCCTTGCCCAAGCAAGGCGTGGCAATCTCCTGAAAGAATTTTTAAATGAGCCGCACGGCGAAGTTAAAAATGCTTTCAGGGTAGCCTATTCTAAAAAACGGCAATGCAAAAATGTTTTCAGGCTGCCTGAAAAATTAAACTTTAACTTTTAAATTTTCATTATTGACTGCCGCTTGTCTAACTTCTTCTTCGCTGTCTTGTGATAATAATATCAATGTTTCTTTTG
Source organism: Neisseriaceae bacterium (assembly GCA_017508845.1). GTDB lineage: Bacteria > Pseudomonadota > Gammaproteobacteria > Burkholderiales > Neisseriaceae > RGIG9985. The sequence continues at coordinate 299 of JAFWRB010000061.1, forward strand.
CAGTGTATTTATTTTCCGCAATCGCTAAACGCACTACTTTTTCAGGGTGCATACTGTATTTTTTTAGTTCATCAATATTATTTTCAACAGATATTCTCATTGGCATAACTTCATTATTGCCTTCAAATGCAGAAATTTTATAATAACAAATTTCAGAAGGTATTTTTTTTATATCAATACGATAACCGTCAGTAGTTATACCTAAATCTCTACGAATTACTTCAACTGCCACTGGAATATATTCAAATAAAGCATATTCTTCAATGATAATCCATATATTAAAATAAAGTTCATTTTTACTTATTCTATGCTTGCTTGGTATATCTGGAATAATTTTATACAAAACAGCCCAATCCATATGTGCTTTAACAATATCATTATATGTTTCTTCTATTTCACTATTATTATTGCTATATTCTTTAATTCTTGCATATATTAAACGCAATAATAAATAAAACTGTGTTAAATCATCATCATTTTTGTGTTGATTTATTTTTTCCAATAAACCAAAAAATGTTGTTTCAAATTGTTGTTGTTTAATTTCATTTTGTGATATTTTAATTTGTTTTTGCTGTTGATAAAGCATAAATAAAGTAATACAGCAGGCTATTGATGATAATATTGTACCAGTAACGCCACCAATATAATCACCAGTAGCACCCCAACTTGCTATTGAAGTATCAATTTTTTTATCAAAACTACTATACAACAAATATATTGAATAAATTGATAAACATAAAAGAGAAAATGTTAAAAATCCGACAAAAACCAAAAATACGGTTTTTATTTTGTCGAAAAATGTTAATTGTTCTAAATTTGTTGTGTAATATTTTCCAAATCTAATTTTATAAATTTCCTTTCTATATTGTTCTTCATCTTCTTTACTTCTATAAAAGTTAAAAACCTGTTCGCGTATAGCAATGAGTATTAAAAATATGAATAAACAAATATTTACAATATTTTTATCAAAATCTTTGGTTAAATAATCAAAAAGTATAGCAAGAGGTATAATAATAGGCATAGCAATCAGACATGCTACAATCATTTCTTTCAAAATTGAATATATAATTTTTATATCTTCTTTACTCATTATTGATATTCCATATTTTCATTTTCAGGCAGCCTGAAAAAACGGCATTATCAAAATGCCGTTTTATTTCAAAGCATTAGAATTTATAAGTATAACCCACAAAAGCCCCGTAATTGGTGCGTTTGCGGTCGCGATATTCGGTGTCCCACCACAGTTCTTCATCGGCGTAGTCGGCTCGTTCGGCTTTTACGCCAAATTCAAGAGCGTTGTGTGGCATAAATTCGTAAATGCCGCCCACTTTTGCCCCATACACCACGCCTGTTTGCGAAATATCTTCTTCGTAGTAATAACGGCGAGTTGGGCTTTTGTAGCGATATTCCGAATTTAACACCGACAAGCCTATATAAGCACCTGCCATTAACTTAAAGCGTTCGCTAATCGGCGGTGTGAAGTCTGCACCTGCCACAAAATCGTGCGTTGCCCATTTGTTTTCCCAGCGGTGTCCTGCTTCTTCAACCGTGCTTTTGGCAGGGGCAACATAGTTATACGCCCCATACACACGATACCAGTCCCAAGCGTAACCGCCTTTAATACCAATGCCGCCTGTGCTGTCTTTGCCGCTGACTTGGGTATCACGATAGCCATAATAATAATGGTCGCGAATGGTTACATCGGATTTGCTTTTTACATAACCCAAATCACCGCCCACAAAAAAACCGTTATCGGCAAAGGCAGTGGCGAATGCCAAAGATAAACCGCTGAATAAAAGTGCTTTTTTCAACATATTATTCTCCAAAAAGACATAAAGAATAAATTGTAGCACAAGGCAAGCAAAAACACATAAAAATACAGCACAATCAAAAGACTGTGCTGTTAAAGTTTGGTGGGTCGTGAGCGATTCGAACGCTCGACCAACGGATTAAAAGTCCGCTGCTCTACCGGCTGAGCTAACGACCCCTTACACTGAAAGGAAAGTAAAATGAATTGCGGATTATATGGGGTATCAAAATACTTGTCAAGGCAAAATTGCTAAATTTTTCGCAGATATTCTGATTTTTAATTTAATTATTTGAGAATATTAACGATATTTTTATATTCTTCTTTTTCAGGCAGCCTGAAACTTTTCAGGCTGCCTGAAAAAACATCTTGAATAAGTAAGCACAAAAAACTACAATCAACCCTTTTATGAATGAAATAAAATAGGTCGATTTCAAAATGACAATGCCCACCATTTATAACTTCTCCGCAGGTCCTGCTGTGTTGCCTGAAAGCGTTTTAACACAAGCACAGTCGGAAATGCACGACTACAACGGCACAGGTTTTTCGGTAATGACGATGAGCCACCGTTCGGACGCTTTTATGAGCATTCTGTATCACGCCGAACAAGATTTGCGTCAGTTGCTGAATATTCCGTCTAATTATCGTGTTTTGTTTTTGCAAGGCGGAGCAAGTGCTCAATTTAATATGACGGTGATGAACTTGGCAAACGGCTTTGACCGCGTAGATTCTGTGGTTACAGGCAACTGGAGCCGCATTGCACACGGACAAATGGGCAAGTTGTCGCCGAATACCGAAATTCACTTGGCGGCACACGGCGGCGATTTATATAACTACACCGACTTGCCCGCCCCAGAAGACTGGGACACCAGCCCTGATTCGGCGTTTGTGCATTATGTGATTAACGAAACCGTGCATGGCGTGCAGTATCGTGAAATTCCCAAACCCAATCCATCTATGCCGCCGATGGTGTGCGATATGTCGAGCGAAATTCTCTCTCGCCCTGTGAATGTGTCCGATTTTGGTTTGATTTACGCAGGGGCTCAAAAGAATATCGGCCCATCAGGGGCAACGATTGTGATTATTCGCGAAGACTTGCTGGATCGTTGCTCTGACCGCATTCCCGATGTGTGGAATTACAAATCGCATGTCAATCGTCAAGGTATGTACAACACGCCTGCAACTTATCCGATTTACATTGCGGGTTTGGTATTCCGCTGGTTACAATCGCAAGGCGGTGTAGCGGCGATGCAAACCATTAACGCCTTGAAAGCCAAAGTGTTGTATGAAGCGATTGACAACAGCGGCGGTTTTTACACCAACAAAATCGCTCCCAAAGCCCGTTCGCAAATGAATGTGATTTTCCACACGCCAAGCAAAGAATTAGACTTACTGTTTGCCCAAGAATCCACAACGCGTGGCTTGCGGCTGTTAAAAGGCTACCAAAGCATGGGCGGCATGCGTGCCAGCATTTACAACGCCATGCCCTTGCAAGGCGTAGAAGCCCTAATCGACTTTATGGGCGAATTTCAAAAACGCTATGGATAATTTCAGTGAGCAGTGAGCAGTTAGAAGTGAGCAGTTTCTATGTCAAACCTACGGTTTGACGAATATATTCTGATAACACTTCGATTGTTCTTTCAGGCTGCCTGAAAATAAAAAACCGCCTAATTAGGGGCGGTTTTTCTGTGTTTTATGTGTTTCAGGCAGCCTGAAAACCCTTTAATCTGCAAATTCTATGCTCTCTAACCAGCGTTTTAAGCCGTCTTGGGGTAAATCCCCTATGGCGGTTAAGTGGTGTTTTTTGCTGTGTCGTGTGGCTATGGAACGAACGCCGTTTTTGGCAATATTGGGCAGTTGATGTGGGGCGTTATCCGCAGGTTCAACAAATAAGGTGATATTTGCCAAGCCGTCTGTAATTAAATAATAGCCGCCCAGCGTGCCTTGCTCAAAACCTGCCACACGAAAACCTGCGGGTAAGGATTGTATGAATGTATCGTTTTCGCCCAAGCGGGCAAAGTCTTCGTTTAAGGTGCGTTCCATGCTGTAATTTAAGCCATGCGTGGGCGTTAATTCTGCGGCAACAGGCAAGGTTTCGCGGTCGAGTGCGGCAAATAAATCGGCACGAACAATGGTGTCGTTGTGTAAATAAATGCGTGATAAGGGCAAGTTATCGGCATCGTCCAAGCACAGTTCTTGTGTATAGCGATTGTCGTCATAAGGGGTGAGTCGGACAATGTGGCAGGCTCTGCCTGCAATGCGTCCTTCGCCTTGATAAGACGCTTCGTAACTTTCACTCAAATATTGGACAAAAAAAGGCAAAACCGCAGGAAAACGATTGGATTCGTCCGTATCGGCGGCTTTTAAGTCTTGGGCATTGGCGGCGTAAAAGGAGATTTTATCTCGCTCGCGTAGAATTTCGTAGGCTTTGCCATTTTTGGCGACACGGCGTTCGGTGAGTGTGTTTTTATCTCGCAAGCGGTATATATCGAAAGAATCAACGCCTGTTTGCGTTTGCCGTACATATTCGCCGTTTAAATTGGCAGTGTATGCCACTTGGGCGGCTTGGGATATATCGCCCCAAACATCAGCATAAGCCGCTGACGCACAACAAAATAAAGATAATAAAATCAGACGCACATTCATTTTCAGGCTGCCTTATTCAAACGAATACGACACTTGCTTTAAGCCGTCCATATCCACAGATTGGCGATAGGCTTGCTGATAAAATTCATTGCGGTCGATTGTTTGGGCTAACATATTGTCGCTATCGGCGGACACGCTGACTAACGCAGGATTTTCAAGCGTTACAGCAGGCGTTTTAGCGGCGTTATTGTCAGACAAATGAGAAGATGAGCCACTACCCCACAACATAATACCCAAAAACGCGGCCACAGCGAAAGACGCGGCAATGGCGGCGGAGTAGCGACTGTCATTCGCAGGTAATTTATTTAACCATTGGCGAATTTTGCTCGTGTGCTTGGGAACCTCTTCGGCAGAATGTTGCAAACAGTCGCGAATAATGTGGTACTCTGCCCACACACGGCGAGCCTTCCCACTTTCTATTAAGAAATCAATGGCTTCCTGTTGTTCATCAGCATTAAGTTCATCGTCCATTAGGGCGGATATTTGTTCGTTACGCTTATCCATAACTACCACCTTTTTGTTTCATCATCATTGTCAATCAGCGGGCGAATTTTTTGTGCAATCGCCTCTCGTGCGTTATATATGCGAGAGCGAACCGTGCCGACTGGGCAATTCGCAATTTTCGCAATTTCTTCATACGACAAGCCGTCTATTTCACGCAACACAATGGCTTGACGCAATTTTTCAGGCAGCCCCTGCACGGCTTGTTCTATGGTGTCAGCCAATTCGCGGCTCATCACAATGTTTTCAGGGTTTGCCGTATCCGTTAAGCGATTTTCTATAAAATCATCATTGTCATCATCGTCCGTATTAGAAAATTCGCTTAACGAAATGGTATTTTGCCTTGATTTTGCACGAAAATGCGAATTTGCCGTGTTAATCGCAATGCGATAGAGCCACGAAAAAAACGCACTGTCGTGATTAAATTCAGGCAGGGCTTTATAGGCTTTGAGCAAGGTTTCTTGGGTTACATCTTCAATTTCGGCGTGATTGTTGAGAAATCGCGACAAAATGCGAACCAAACGCCCACGATTTCTCGCAAACAACACATCAAACGCCGCATGCTCGCCCTTTTTCGCTTTTTCTATTAGAGCAAAATCAATGCTATTTTTCTGTTTTTGTTGTTCCATGAGTAGATTTTCTTGTGTTTTTTTAACCCTGCATAAGGTGTTAGACGGTTTGTTAAAGGAAAAGTTCAATCTTTCAGGCTGCCTGAAATAAAACGCTGTAATGTTTTCACCACAGGCATTTTGCCGTTTTTAACCGACAGCGTTTCATCAATTCGCACATTGGTAACGGCGATACATTGGTTTTTATCATCAACCCAAACTCGCCAGTGGCTGCGTATACCACGGTGCCCACTGATGACCCTCATGGTCTACGGCCAGATGACTGTAGCCTCC
>JAFWRB010000062.1 GCA_017508845.1 Neisseriaceae bacterium
AATATCAAAAAATATATTTTCTTTTCAAGAAATGAATTAAAAGAACAAATAAAAGAAAAAATCAATAACATAGATGAAGATAAATTAAATCAAAAACAGAAAGACGAACTTATTAATTTATTATAAAATTCTGAAAACAACTCATTAAACATTGTTTCAGGCTATCTGAAAGATTCAATTCGTTTTTTATAGCAAGAAGATTGCCACGCCGTTATTGCATAACGGCTCGCAATGACAGTATCTTTTTTTCAGGCAGCCTGAAAAACCACAAACAAAGTGAAATAAAATGAACACAGCAACCACAAAACAACAAAAATATCTGCCGTGGATAATGGCGGCGGCTGTGTTTATGCAAATGTTAGACGCAACCATTTTGAACACTGCCCTACCCGCTATGGCACAGGATTTGGGCGTATCGCCTTTGAATATGCAAATGGCAATTATTGCTTATGCCCTAACGCTTGCCCTGCTTATGCCTTTGGGCGGTTCTTTGGCAGACCGTTTTGGCACCAAACGCATTTTTATGCCTGCGGTTATTTTGTTTGGTATTGGTTCTATTTTGTGTGCATCTGCCACTTCCTTAAATCAGTTAATTCTCTATCGCATTATTCAAGCCACAGGCGGAGCATTGATGACACCGATTGCACGGTTAGCCTTAATTCGTTCATTTGAAAAATCACAGTGGTTAAGCGTTTTAACTTTTGCGGTAACCCCTGCTCTATTAGGCCCTTTAATTGGACCTATTTTAGGCGGTTATTTAACTGTTTTAGCGTCTTGGCACTGGATATTTTTGATCAATATACCGATTGTTATCATTGGTTTATGGTTTTCATACCGCTATTTTCCAAATTGTTATGGCGAACAAAAATCAATCGACTGGATAGGTTATGTTTTATTTGCCTTATTTGCCTTTTTAATTACATTAGGATTAGATTTAATCGGCAGGGCAAGCCAAATTATTTATTTATCTTGCTTGTTATCAGGCATTATTTTGCTGTTATTTTATTTTCTTTATGCACACAAAAAAAACAATGCTATTTTCCCCATTTCTTTATTTGCCGTGCGTACTTTTAGAATTGGCTTTATGGGCAATTTATGCTCGCGAATTGGTATTAGTTCTATGCCGATTTTATTGCCTTTATTGTTTCAGGTTGCCTTTGGTGTATCACCCGATATTGCAGGCTGGTTACTTGCACCGATTGCCGCAGCGTCTATGCTCACCAAGTTTGTTATTTCTAAAATAATCAATTACTTCGGTTATCGTATGGTGTTAATCAGTAATACCATTTTAATCGGTTTGTGCATTGCGTCTTTTGCCTTACCGCCCACAAATACTTTAATTATTTTATTTGTGCCTATGCTGTTTTTAATGGGCTTACTTAATTCCGTGCAATTTTCATCTATGAACACCATTGTTTTGGCAGACTTAAACCACGCCCAAAGCAGCAGTGGCAACACTTTGCACGCCATCAATCAACAACTGTCGATTAGTTTTGGCTTGGCAGCAGGTATGTCGCTTTTGCGTTTGGCACAAGATATGCTGCCTGAAAACAATGTGCATACCGCTTTTCGCATTACATTTATTGTATTAGGCGTGATGACCGCCCTATCCTGCCTTGTGTTTAGTCGCTTAAAACCCACAGATGGCGAAAATTTAGCACACCAAAAATAGTTTCAGGCAGCCTGAACAATAATTTTTACATTTTTTTAATGAACAAACGGATTTGCTCACACCTAACGGTGTTCGCTTTAATTTTTTGATATATAAACATATCGTGAGCATTGTTAAATGCGAACAAATCCGTTTGTTATAGTCGATAAACTTCAAAAGTATAAAAGGCGGCGAGCCGCAGACAGTATAAAATAATACGGCAAGGCGAGCCAACGAATTATAATTTTGAAGTTTATCGACTATAAACAATAAAACCGATTGTTTTCTTATTGTTCAATTTTCAGATAAATATTGCCACACGGATTCGAGATTGCTGACGCAATCTCTTTAAAAACAAAATTTAAAGGAATGGCGTGAGCCATTCCGAATCCGTGTGGCAATAAAAAAATAGAATGATTACAGTAAATTAAATATTTTCAACATTCTTTCACCGCGTCCGATGCCTGTGGCTCCTGTTCGCACGGTTTCTAAAATGCAGTCTTTGGGCAAGTTTTCCATAAAGGAATCTAATTTGCCTGTGGTGCCTGTTAATTCTATGGTGCAGGTTTTGCTGCTAATATCCACCACGCTGCCGCGATAAATTTCAACCAAACGGCACAACTCTTCGCGTTCTTTAATGGTTGCACGAATTTTAATCAACATTAACTCGCGTTCAACAAAACGACTGTTGTTCAAATCGGTTACTTTCACCACTTCAATCAGTTTGTTTAACTGTTTGGTGATTTGCTCAATCACATCGTCATCGCCGTGTGTAACAACGGTCAGCCGTGATAAGGTTGCGTCTTCGGTCGGTGCAACCGAGAGTGCGTCAATATTGTAACCACGAGCGGAGAACAACCCCACCACGCGGGACAACGCCCCTGCTTCGTTTTCCATTAACAGCGAAATAATATGTCGGGTATTCATTATGGCACACTCCGTTTGTCGTAGTTTCTGTCGGTAACGCTATGCACGGCTGCGTCTGCGGCTTTTTTACGCATATGCGGCGGCAAGAGCATTTCGTCCAAGCCTTTGCCGTTGCCCACCATCGGGAAAACGGTTTCTTTGCGGTCGATAATAAAGTCCATAAACACTAATTTATCTTTGATAGCAATCGCTTCTTTGATAGCCCCTTCCACATCGGACGATTTTTCAATCCGCATACCCACATGGTGATACGCTTCGGCAAGTTTGACAAAATCAGGCAGAGCGTCCATATAACTTTCCGAATAGCGGTCGGCATAATAAAACTCTTGCCATTGCCGCACCATACCTAAATAGCCGTTATTCAAATTCAAAATTTTCACAGGAATGCGGTATTGATAACAAGTACCGAGTTCTTGAATATTCATTTGAATCGAACCTTCGCCTGTAATACAGAAGACATCTTCTTTGGGCAGGGCTAACTTCGCACCCATTGCGTATGGCAAGCCTACGCCCATTGTGCCTAATCCACCGCTGTTTAACCACTGGCGTGGGCGTGTGAATGGATAATATTGTGCGGCAAACATTTGGTGCTGCCCCACATCAGAAGTTACAACCGCTTGATTATTCGTCAATTTTGCCAAAGTTTGTACCACAAATTGCGGTTTGATGATTTCACTGGTCTCATCAAACCACAGGCAGTTTTGCGAACGCCATTCTTCGACTTGTTTCCACCATTTTTCCACAGCGGGATTCGCGGTGTGTTTTTGCTCTTTCCATTGAGCAACAATCGCACCCAAAACGGCTTTCACATCGCCGACAATCGGCACATCAACTTTAACCCGTTTGGCGATTGATGACGGATCAACATCAATATGAATAATTTTTTTGGCAGTCGCCAAGAATTTTTCAGGTACAGACACCACACGGTCGTCAAATCTTGCACCCACAGCCAGCACCACATCGGCGTTTTGCATGGCGAGATTCGCTTCATACGAGCCGTGCATGCCCACCATACCCAAAAACTGACGGTCATCACACGGATACGCACCCAAGCCCATTAAAGTGGCAACGGTAGGCGATTGCATTAAACGCACGAGTTCCGTGAGTTCATTGGACGCATTGCCCAACACCACGCCGCCGCCAAAATACACCACAGGGCGTTTGGCGGCTGATAACATTTGCACGGCTTTTTTAATCTGCCCGATATGCCCTTGCACCACAGGCTGATAAGAACGAATAAACGGCGTTTCTTGCGGATAAGAAAACTTGCTTAACGCTTGCGTTACATCTTTGGGAATATCAATCACCACAGGGCCAGGACGACCAGACGCCGCAATATAAAACGCCTTTTTAATGGTTTCGGCTAATTTGCCCACATCGGTAACCAAGAAATTGTGCTTCACGCACGGGCGAGTAACGCCTACGGTATCGACTTCTTGGAAAGCGTCCGTGCCTACCGCCGTTGTGCCAACCTGCCCCGAGATAATCACCAAAGGAATGGAGTCGGAATTAGCGGTAGCAATGCCTGTAACCGCATTTGTGGCTCCTGGACCCGAAGTAACCAGCACCACGCCCACTTTGCCAGACGCACGCGCATAAGCGTCTGCCGCATGCACAGCGGCTTGCTCGTGGCGAACCAAAATATGGCGAAATGCTTTTTGTTGAAAAATAGCGTCATAGATTTCTAAAACCGAGCCGCCTGGATAACCGAAAACATACTCCACGCCTTCGGCTTTAAGACTTTGCACAATAATATGTGCACCAGAAATTTGCATATAAAAGACCTTTCATAATCAGGCCGACAAACTGACCGCAGAAAAATTTTCGCCGCATTTTTGTGCTGTTTAGAGAACAACGATTTAAGGTACGCGTTTTTCTAAACACCGAAATTTCACTACCTGTCCCCGTATGTCGGGTTGATAATCGGTTAAGTTGAAACGGTAACAATAACGCAGTTTAAGAATACAGTCAAGGGGAGATTTTTGGGGGATTGATTTTTCAGGCTGCCTGAAACTAAATCGTCATTGCGAGCCGTGCCAAAGCACGGCGTATGCAATCTTTTTGCTATGGGAAATGTACCTAATCAATAAAACGATAACGAAAAAAGCATTTCAGGCTGCCTGAAAGATATTTGGTATTATTCTTTGACTTAAAATATGACATAACGAACATAAAGAAATAAAAGAATAATATGTGTGATAGCAACTTGCACACTTCCCACTGCCAACCAACTGTCAATACGGTCAAACACACCGCCATGTCCCGGCATAATATTGCCACTGTCTTTTACACCTGCCATGCGTTTGAGCATACTTTGAAATAAATCGCCAACAGTAGCAAATACAGAAATTAGTAAAACATTAAATAAAGTATGTAATAAATGTAATCCAATACTATCTCGATATGAATATAGTTCCATACCGTAAGCATAACTGCTGGTATATGTAATCCCACGCTCCAACCATAGGGTATGTAACACTGGAATATTTAATACCATGAGTGCAATGAAAGCAACAACAATGCCGCCAAAAAAACCTTCCCAAGTTTTATTTGGGCTAATTATGGGAGAAAATTTGTGTCTGCCGATTGCTTTACCAACAAAATATGCTCCTGCGTCATTTGCCCAAATAATAAAGAGTACGGACAATAATGAGTACCTATGTGTAGATGAATGGAATTGAAGTACAAACATATAAAAGTAACTAATAATAGAAAACCACAGTAAAAATAATAAATTATTATTACATTTATATTCTTGATTTTTATTGTATTTTTTGAATAGCAATGGAATAATAATTACCCAAATAATCAGAACAAAAACAGCCAAACAAAGAATTAACAAAATTATAAAATCTTTTATAATTGCAAGAAAATGAGTATAAAACCACAAATAAGAAATCACAGGGGTAATACTGCCCACAACTGCCGCCGTAATTAAAGAATTGATTTTCGACAAACCCCGAATTTTAAAAAACTCATACGAGCAGGCAATAATGCACAAATGCCAAAAAGCCAAATAAACCGATTGCGGTGCAAATAAAATAATTGCCAAAAATAATGGAATGGCAATTAAGGCAGAAATAATGCGTTGTTTCAATTTAATATCCTTTATCCAAGTTTCAGGCTGCCTGAAAAAACGCTTATTATAGTTTATAATGCCCATTTTTATCACGCTTTATCACACAAAATGACTGCCCCCCTATTCGCCGTTTTTGGCAATCCCATTGCCCACAGCCGCTCGCCTGAAATTCATCAACTGTTCGCCAAACAGATGGGCATTGATTTAATTTATGAAAAACGCTTGGTTTCAGGCAGCCTGAAAGACACTGTGCAACAATTTGCCAAAGACGGTGGCGTGGGGGCGAATGTTACTGTGCCATGTAAGGAAGAGGCGTATCGCTTGTGTTCGCAACTGTCGGATAGAGCAAAAGCCGCAGGAGCAGTGAATACGCTGATTAGGCTGCCTGAAAACACTTGGGGCGGAGAAAATACAGACGGAGCAGGCTTGGTAATGGATTTACAACGCCTAAACGCCCTTGACAACGGCGTAAAAGTGTTGTTTATCGGTGCAGGTGGAGCGGCTCGGGGCGTGATTTTGCCACTGCAACAGGCGGG
>JAFWRB010000063.1 GCA_017508845.1 Neisseriaceae bacterium
AGATATCAAAAATTAGTGGCAGAACACCCAGACACGCCCATTATTTTGCAACAATTTGAAAATCCAGCCAATCCTGCCGCACACCGAGCCACAACCGCAGAAGAAATTTGGGCGGATACAGACGGCAAGGTAGATATTTTTGTCGCAGGTGTCGGCACAGGCGGCACCATTACAGGCGTGGGCGAAGTATTAAAACAACGCAACCCCAATATCAAAATTGTGGCGGTTGAACCCGAAACTTCCCCCGTTTTATCAGGCGGACAAAAAGGCTCGCACCCCATTCAAGGCATTGGTGCAGGCTTTGTGCCGAAAGTGTTGAATACAGGCATTTATGACGAAATTATCCCTGTATCGGGGGACAACGCTTTTGAAACCGCACGAGCATTAGCCCAAAAAGAAGGCGTTTTAGCAGGCATATCATCAGGAGCCGCCACTTGGGCAGCATTGCAATTAGCCAAACGAGAAGAAAACGCAGGTAAACGCATTGTGGTGCTTATTCCGTCCTACGGCGAACGCTATCTTTCTACACCACTGTATGAACATTTGGCATAAGTTTGTTAGCAAAAACAGTTTAGGCAGCCTGAAAGAAAAAAACGGTATGTAAATACCGTTTTCTCGGTAAAAATAGCAAAATAATCAAATACAATTTTCTATGTGCATTAGCGAAGTGAAAACAATATTGCGTTCCTGCCCGATTGCCTGTTCAAAAATCGAATACGAAGACACGGGTACGCGTAGGGTTAAGTGGCAATCGATTTGCAAATCTTGTTTCACAATATTGGCTTGAAACTGTTTGGCTATGCGTAAAACGCTGTTGAGTGTGGCATAATCACATTGAATTTGCACAGTTTTTTCTATATTTTTGGTAATGATTTCGGCGTTTTGCAATGCCATTTGTGTGGCGGTTTTGTAGGCGTGAATTAAACCTGGCACGCCCAATAGTGTGCCGCCAAAATACCGCACCACAATCACGGCGGTGTCGGTGATTTCAAAGGAGTCAATCTGCCCTAATATGGGTCGCCCTGCACTGCCTGACGGCTCACCGTCGTCATTGGCTCGAAAATTCGTGCCGTCATAACCCAACCGATAAGCAAAACAATGATGCCGTGCCTTAAAATGCTCTTTTTTCAAGGCGTCTAAATGCGGCTTAAAATCGTCCGCCGTCAAAATGGGATAGGCAAACGCCAAAAATCGGCTGTTTTTGTCCTTAAATTCAGCCGTCGCCGCTTGCGAAATAGTGCGGTAAGAATGAATGTCTGTCATTGGTGTATCGCTTTTTAATTTTATTTTTCAGGCAGCCTGAAACGAAAATATACAAGATTATAAACAGAAATACCGCTATTTCAATTACAATATAGGGTTTTGTAAAAAAGTTGTGGGAAACGGCAATGAGCAGGAAATATTTTGGCACGGACGGCGTGCGTGGGTATGTGGGTAATTCGGTGATTCAGCCTGAATTTGTAATGAAATTGGGCTTTGCTGCTGGTCGCATTTTAATTCGGCAAGAAACAGGTCATCGTCCTGCGGTGATTATCGGTAAGGATACGCGTGTATCAGGCTATCTCTTGGAAGCGGCTTTGACGGCGGGTTTTACAGCGGCAGGAGTGGATGTTAGGCTCACAGGTCCCATTCCTACGCCTGCGATTGCTTATCTCACGCGTGCTTTGCGTTTAGACGCTGGGGTGATGATTTCTGCGTCCCACAATCCTTTTCACGATAATGGCATTAAGTTTTTTGCCGAAGGCGGAGTGAAATTGTCGGACGAAATCGAAGCAGCGATTGAACAACGCATTGATGAACCATTCAAAACCGTTGCGGCAACAGAATACGGCAGAGCCAAACGCATAGACGGTGCAACCGACCGATATATTGAATTTTGTAAAAGCACTTTTCCATCTGAAATGTCGCTTTATGGCTTAAAAATTGTGGTTGATTGTGCCAACGGTGCGGCATATCACGCTGCACCCGCCGTTTTCCACGAATTAGGGGCGGAAGTGATTGCCATTGCCAACACGCCCAACGGCTTTAATATTAACGAAAAATGCGGTGCGACTTACACACGCACCTTACAAGCGGCAGTATTGCAAAATGACGCAGATTACGGCATTGCATTAGACGGCGATGGCGACCGCTTGATGATGGTTGATAAAAACGGCAGATTATATGACGGCGACAGTTTAATTTATGTGATTGCCAAAGCCCGACACCTTTCAGGCAGCCTGAAAGGCGGCGTAGTGGGTACGGTGATGACGAATATGGCAATGGAAAATTGTTTGCAAGAACAAGGCATTGCCTTTGAACGAGCCAAAGTCGGCGACCGTTATGTTTTGGAAAAATTGTATGCTCAAAACTGGCAAGTGGGCGGCGAAGCGTCTGGACATATTTTGTGCTTGGACAAACACAACACGGGAGACGGCATTATTTCGGCACTGCAAGTTTTAGCGTCTTTGCAGGTGTTAAACGACGATTTGGCAAGCGTTATGCAAGACTGGCAGCCCTATCCGCAAAAAATGATTAATGTGCGTATAGAAAAAGGGCAAGACTGGCAAACTGCGTCTGAAAATGCCTTAAAAGAAGCCGAAGAGGCTTTATCAGGCGGCAAAGGTCGTGTGGTATTGCGTGCGTCAGGCACCGAGCCTGTGGTGCGTGTGATGGTTGAAGCACAACAAATGGCGTGGGCAGAAAAATACGCCCAAAATATTGCACAGGCAATACAAGCGTAAAACAATTTTCAGGCAGCCTGAAAAAACTACTGTCATTACGAGCCGTTATGAAATAACGGCGTAGTAATCTCCTAACTACGGAGAACGATAATGCAAAAACAATTTCAGGCAGCCTGAAAGATTTAATCTACATAAACAACAAGGGGATTGCCACGATTTTTTCTTACGAAAAAATCTCGCAATGACAGTAATTTTGTAGGATTGATTTTTTTTCAGGCAGCCTGAACAGCGACAGGCGAACGAAGTAAAGTTAAAAAATATATAGTTTTGATATAAATGGATATTTTCTCACT
>JAFWRB010000064.1 GCA_017508845.1 Neisseriaceae bacterium
AAAATCTGCGGTGCATAGGGAATATTCAACGCCAAAACCGCCGCTTCATCAATCGCAGGGTTAATTTCGGCGTGATACACCACACGCCAATCGTCCTGCCGTGTGGGATTATCGTAAAAGTTCATTTCATACACATTTTGTGTCATAAAAAACTGCAACAGCCCAGTTGTGGGAAAATCAGGCAAAGGCGGCATTTCGCTCAAATTGATTTGAGCAAGCAATAACAATTTATTTCCTTGTTTATCAACAGGATATGGCATTTCAGGCAGCCAATACGGCACACCGCCAAATTTGCTGGCTGTTAAAGGCAAATTATCTGCTTCTTCAATGCTGATTTTAACGGCAGGTTGTGCGGTTTGTTTGTGCAGTTTATCCAAAATAGCGGATACTTGATGGGCGGCGAGTTTTGGGGCTTGTGGTTCTTGTCGCCTATCCATTACGGCTTTCATTTCATCAGTATTGATATGATTTTTTAATTCTTTTAAGAATTGAGCCAAATTAACGACTTCTTTACCATTTTCCATTTGAACCGTTGCAGTTGGTGCTGGATTTTCAAATTCGGCAATCAATTTATCTATTTCTTTCATTGCCATTTCTATATCACTTTGTTCTTCTTGTTTTTGATTGCCAAATGCTAAATAGTTCAAATTTTCAGGCAGCGTGGTTAGATTAGGACAATTATCGATATGTAATGTATGTAAATTATTTAATTTCCCTATGCTTTCAGGCAGCGTAGTTAAATGAGTACAATCTTTTAAATTTAATTCTTGTAAATTGTGTAATTGCCCAATTTGTTCAGGTAGCCTAATCATATTGCTTTTAATGGTTAAAAATTGTAACGCACTTAATTTACCTATATTTTCAGGTAGCGTATCAAGTTTTTCACAGGCTAAAAATAATTCTTTGAGTTGATTTAATTCGCCAATTCGTTCAGGTAAAAAAGATAATTTAGAACAATTTAAAAGATATAATTTTTCTAATTGCGTTAATTTACCAATATTTTCAGGAAGCGTAATTAGATTATTACAATTAAATAAACTTAATTCGCTTAATGTCTGCAATTTACCAATTTGTTCAGGCAGGGTAGATAGTTGATTACAGAATAATTTTAATTCTTCTAATTTATGCAATTCTCCAATGCTTTCAGGCAAGGAAGTGATTTTATGATGATGAATGGATAAAGTGCGTAAATTAACCAATTCCCCAATATTTTCAGGCAGCCCAATTAAATTTGGGCAATTTAATTTCAAATGTTCTAATTGTTTGAGTTGCACAATATTTTCAGGTAGCGTTGTAATATATTGACAAGAAGATATATCTAAATCATTTAAGTTTTTTAAATATTGAATGCTTTCGGGAATTTGACGCAAATCATCACGATTAACCAAACGCAGTTGGGTAATGTTTAATAAACATTGTTTGATTTTTTTAGGCTCTTTAAGTTGCAAAAAATCAGGAAAAGTAGCAGGATACCGCCAGCGTTTGCCATAAGACGGCGGATAAAACAAGGCTTTTAATTCCGCAATTTCTTCTGCGGTAAGTTCAAAATCGTTATTTGCATTCATTTTGTTTTCCTTTTCTAAATGTTGTGGCAGAATAATTTGCTGTAAGTTTGCCCATTCATCTATTGTTTCAACTGCATTTTCAACCTTATTATCAATAAAATCTTCTAATTTTTTAACGCTATCAGGAATAATTGCATTTTCACAACCGCTAAAATCTAATTCTTCTAATGCAGTTAATTGTGCAATTTGTTCAGGGAGCATAGTTAAATTTGTACAATGAGTTAAATATAATTCTTTAAGTTGCGTTAAATCACCTATGCTTTCAGGCAGCGTGGTTAGATTTTCGCAATAAGTTAAATCTAACTCGATGAGTTGGTTTAATTTGCCAATTTTTTCAGGCAGCGTAGTTAAACTGATACAGCCAGTTAAATCTAATGTTTTAAGTTGTTTTAATTCGCCAATGCTTTCTGGCAGTGTTTTCAGTTTTCCACAACTTAATTCTAATTTTTGTAAATGATGTAAATTGCCAATTTGTTCAGAAAGTGCCGTTATTTTATAATTAGATAAAAATAATTCTTTAAGATTGTTTAATTGAAAAATACTTTCGGGCAATTCTTTCATCGGACAATTATGCAAATATAATTTTTCTAATTGTTGTAATTGTCCAATATTTTTAGGAAGTTTCACTATTTTGGATAAATGTCCCAAAGCCAAATGCCGTAGATTTTTTAATTGTGTGATATTTTCAGGCAGCGTGGTAATAGATGGGTGATTGATAGAGATGAACTCTAAATTTTTTAAATATTGAATACTGTTAGGAATAAGCGTAATCACACGCTTATCACCTAATACTAATGATTCTATTTTTAATAAACATTTTTTAAATTCATCAATATCAGTAATTTGAGATAAACCCGAATAAGTACTTACAGAAGAATACGGCGGGTCAAGCAAGGCTTTTAATTCGTCCATTTCTTCCGCTGTTAATTCAAAATCTGCTTGCGTTTTCATTATCTTTTCCTTTTCATTTAATCTTTCAGGCTGCCTGAAAACCTTTCAGGCAGCCTGAAAAACATTAGATAATCAATAAATTATCTTTCAACAGTAACGGCTGTACCCATACCGCCGCCGATACACAGCGTTGCCAAGCCTTTTTTGGCGTTTTGGCGTTGCATTTCATGTAACAGCGTTACCAAAATGCGGCAGCCTGATGCACCGATGGGGTGTCCCAAAGCAATCGCACCGCCATTGACATTGACTTTGCTTTTATCGAATTTCAATTCGTTTGCCACTGCCACAGATTGTGCGGCAAAGGCTTCGTTGGCTTCGATTAAGTCCAAGTCATCAACTGTCCAGCCTGCTTTTTTCAGAGCGGCACGGCTGGCTTCAACAGGACCCATACCCATAATATCAGGCTCGCAACCTGTGGAAGCATAAGATTTAATGGTCGCTAACGGTGTTAAGCCTAATTCTTGGGCTTTTTCACGCGACATTAACATAACCGCAGCCGCACCGTCATTGATACCAGACGCATTGGCGGCGGTAACGGTGCCGTCTTTTTTGAACGCAGGACGCGGTTTTTTAATGCCCTCCATTGTTGCCCCTTTGCGGATAAATTCGTCTTGATTAAACACAATCGGATCGCCTTTGCGTTGCGGAATAGACACAGGCACGATTTCATCGTTAAATTTGCCTGCGGCTTGGGCGGCTTCGGCTTTGTTTTGCGATTGCAAGGCAAATTCGTCTTGCATATCACGCGTAACACCAAAGCGTTCAGCCACATTTTCAGCGGTAATGCCCATATGCTCTTGGCTATATACATCGGTTAAGCCATCGCAAATCATGGTGTCTAATGATTTGGTGTGTCCCATTCTTGCACCGCTACGCATAGCAGGCAGAATGTAGGGCGACAAGGACATAGACTCTTGACCGCCAGCAATCACGATTTCGGCAT
>JAFWRB010000065.1 GCA_017508845.1 Neisseriaceae bacterium
GGAAATCCTGCACCTGCAAAACCCAAAGCCCCCAAAGCGGATAGTAAAAAAGCCGATTTAATTGTGGATAAACCCGTTGAAAAACCTGCTGCACCCAAAAACTGTGGCGGAGCAACAGTTACGCTTAAAGAAGACGATTATCACCGCATTAAAGGTTTGCTGTCCAAATGGCCCAACGCCGCCAGTCAATCCGTTGCCCCCAAAGCGGATACCAACGAACGCAAGGGTACCTTTTGGGTAGCGTTAGCCAAAACGCCTACCGAAGATGAAAAAATTTCCTTAATGGCAAAAAGTTACCGCCCTGTGAGTGAGGGCGGCTACACAGTTGTGGGCAAATTCCCCACACGATTAGCGGCAGAGGGCTTTCGCCTAAAATTAGACGCAGACGGCTTTCCCACACAAGTGGTGGAACAATTTTCAGGCGATAGCGGAGCAGTCAGCACCGCAATGGTTACCGTAGCATTTCTAAAAGTAGATGACAACGACGCGGCACAAATCACCGAAATTGTGAAACCGTATGCAAAGTTAAAACGCAATTCGTGTAAGTCGTAAAAGATTGACTTTCAGGCTGCCTGAAACATATTCATCTTGCAAGTTTAGAGTGAGTAAAATATAATCGCCCGCTTATAGTCAATTCATACCAAAATTATCCAGCGTTGGCACGCCTTGCCGTATTATTTATACTGTCTGTGTCGTGCCGTCTTGGCTACTTTTGGTCTGAATTGACTATAAAAAACGACAGGCGCGTAGCTCAGTTGGTTAGAGCATCACCTTGACATGGTGGGGGTCGTTGGTTCGAATCCAATCGTGCCTACCAGTAGTCTTTTGTATGAATAAAAGGCTATGCAAACGGCGAAACCTGTTCGCCGATTTTTTATGGAATATTTTGTTTTCAGGCAGCCTGAAAAATTATTCTTTTAATCATTTCTTTTTATTTTGGAGTTTGTGATGAAAAAAATCATCTTAATACTAATTACCACTGCTTTTTTGTCTGCATGTAGTAAAAAAGAAATCGAAAAACCTGTTGAAGAACAATATAATAAATCTCAAATAGATGATACATCTATACCTAAAAAAGCAGCGGAAAATGGTGAAAATTTATTTGAACAGGCATTTAATGCTTACGATAATCACAATTACATCAAGGCTGCTGAATTGTTTGAGAAATCTTGTAATAGCGGTTATGCACAAGGTTGTGGGGCACTCGCTATGTTGTATGACAGAAGATTGAGCAGTGTAGCACATGACCTTAATGGTATAGAATATAACATTACCAAAGCAATTCAATGGCATGAAAAAGCATGTAGTGGAGGTTTTGCAGAAAGTTGCCTTAATCTTGGCAACTTGTATTATAAGGGTCAAGAAGTTCCAGAAGATTTCCACAAATCCTTTCAGTGGTATCAAAAAGGTTGTGATGGCGATAATGCAGAAGCATGTTTCAAACTTGCTAATGTGTATAGTCACCCATATATTAGCGAACAAAGTGGCGTGTCATTGAACTACAAAGAAGCCTTTCAATTATACGAAAAAGCTTGTAATGGAAATGTTGCTGACGCTTGCTATAATCTTGGTATGTATTACCACGAAGGTCGAGAAATTGTACAGCCTAACCAAGCACAAGCCAAGCAACTATTTCAAAAATCTTGTGATTTAGGAAATAAACATGATGTGGTAACTAAACTTGCTTGTGATATGTATAGAAAATTGGATTCCACTTTATAAAATAAATAACTTTTCAGGCAGCCTGAAATGGTTCTATGCAGCCTATAACTTATTGATAAACAGAAAGATTTTAAATTATGCCACAAATCACTTTACCAGACGGCTCCGTCCGTTCTTTTGATCATCCAGTTACGGTTTTTGAAGTTGCCCAAAGCATTGGCACAGGTTTGGCTCGTGCGGCTTTGGCGGGGCGAGTTGATGGTAAGTTGGTGGATACTTCTTATCTCATTGAAAACAATGCCAATCTTGCGATTATCACCGATAAAGACGCAGACGGCGTGGAGATTATCCGCCACTCAACCGCTCACTTAATGGCGTATGCGGTGCAGGAGTTGTTCCCTGACGCACAGGTTACTATCGGTCCTGCGATTGAAGACGGTTTTTATTACGACTTCGCTTATAAACGCCCATTCACGCTTGACGATTTAGCGGCGATTGAGAAAAAAATGACGGAACTTGCCAAGCAGGATATTCCGATTGAACGCTTTGAACTCTCTCGTAATGACGCGGTGAAGTTCTTCCTTGATTTAGGCGAAAAATATAAAGCGGAAATTATTCAATCTATTCCTGAAAATGAAGTTTTATCGCTTTATCGTGAAGGTAAATTTACCGATTTGTGTCGTGGTCCGCATGTGCCAAGTACAGGTAAATTAAAAGCGTTCAAATTGATGAAAGTGGCAGGTGCATACTGGCGTGGCGACAGTAATAACGAAATGTTGCAACGCATTTACGGTACGGCGTGGGCAAATAAAGACGATTTGAAAGCCTATCTATTCCGTTTGGAAGAAGCGGAAAAACGCGATCATCGTAAATTAGGCAAGCAATTAGATTTATTCCATTTGCAAGACGAAGCCCCTGGTATGGTATTCTGGCACCCAGACGGCTGGACACTGTGGCAAATCATCGAACAGCATATGAGAAAAGAATTAAACGCCGCAGGCTATAAAGAAGTGAAAACGCCCACTATTATGGACAGAACGCTGTGGGAAAAGTCTGGACACTGGGAAAATTATCAGGAAAATATGTTTACCACGCAGTCGGAAAAACGCGACTATGCAGTAAAACCGATGAATTGCCCGGGACATGTGCAAATTTTCAATAAAGCCTTGCGTTCTTACCGCGAATTACCCTTGCGTTTGGCAGAATTTGGCTCTTGTCATCGCAACGAGCCGTCAGGAGCGTTGCACGGCTTAATGCGTGTGCGTGGCTTTGTGCAAGATGACGCACACATTTTCTGCACCGAAGACCAAATCGACAGTGAAGCCCAAGCATTCAACCGCTTGGTGATGAAAATCTACAAACAATTTGGCTTTACCGATGTGGCTGTTAAACTCTCACTGCGTCCTGAAAAGCGAGCAGGTTCAGACGAAATTTGGGATAAAGCTGAAAACGGCTTACGCAACGCTTTAACCGCTTGCGGCATTGAATGGGAAGAATTAGCAGGCGAGGGGGCGTTCTACGGTCCCAAAGTGGAATACCACATTAAAGACGCATTAGGTCGCTCGTGGCAATGCGGCACAATTCAGTTAGACTTCGTGCTGCCTGAACGCTTGGACGCAGAATATGTTACCGAAGATAATGGTAGAGCAAGACCTGTAATGCTACACCGAGCGATTTTGGGTTCATTAGAACGCTTTATCGGTATTTTGATTGAAAACCACGCAGGAGCATTCCCCGTATGGCTTGCCCCAGTGCAAGTTGTGGCGATGAGCATTTCCGAACATCAAGCCGATTATTGCATGGCAGTGGTCGAAGAATTGAAAAAATTAGGGATAAGAGCGGTTGCCGATATTCGCAGCGAAAAAATCGGCTACAAAATTCGCGAACACAGCACACGCAAAGTGCCGTATCAAATCATTGTTGGCGATAAGGAAAAAGAACAAACCAAAATCGCCGTGCGTCAAAAGGGCGATGATTTAGGACAAATGAGCGTGGCAGAGTTTGCTGGGCGGATTGCAGACGAAACGAAAGCAATTTTGTCGGTAGAATAAGTTTCAGGCAGCCTGAAAAGATAGAGAGGCATTCGGTTAATGAATTTAGATTACACACAATTATCGAATCACTACTTATTAACGAAAATAGTATGTGCTTTTAAACAAAGAATCACCCATATTGTACAAAACGATTTGGGTGGGTTTGTTTTATTCTTATTCTTCTTGTGTGTTTTTTCCTGTTTATCATTACTAGGTGGTGGTTTTCAATTAAATACAACAAGTATTGTTTTCGTATTTATTGTGTTTTTATTACCGCTGTTTATATTTAATTATCAAGTATTTCGTTATTTGGTTTTAATACATGGTGTCATTTCTATACTTTATTTTCCTGTGGGTAGAATATGGGGACGGGTCAATAATAACATTATTTCATCATTGATTGGTACTAATTTATCCGAAAGTAAAGATTTTTTCTCATTGATTCCCTATAAGTATTTTATAGGACAATTTGTTTTTATTATTATTATTTACTTATTGTTGAAAACAGCAAAATATATTAAAATATTCAATAAAAAACAAAAAGAAATAATTTCAATTATGTATGTATGTATGTATGTGCTTGTATATGTATGTATGTATATATCGTATTGTTATGTATCTAATTTTTTAGATATAGAATTTCTATTGGAGTGGGTTGAGATATTCTTTTATCCTTATTTGTTTTTTGTTTTTATTCTTTTTATTATTATAATTGGCTATTTTGAATATAAAAAATTATCTGAAAAGATAGTGTTATCTGTTTTATATGTTGTTATCTGTTGCTCTCTTGCTATTTATAGTTGTTTTATATTTTCTGTTTATTCTATGAAGTTAATTCCATATTCATTTATTTATCATGATACATATTATGCCTGGCAAGATTATCGTAGCAACCAATTAGCACGTATTAAAGCAGATAGTCAAAATAAATGGGAATTAAGTGAACCTTATGTTCCTAAATATAAAAACTATGTATTAGTTATTGGTGAAAGTCTGAGACAAGATTATATGTCTGTTTATGGGTATCCGTTAAAAACAACACCATTTTTGGACGATGTTAATGGTGTATTTATTGATGCTTATTATTCAACAGCAGGTTATACAGATAATAGTCTAATGCATAGTTTATATTGGAAACCAGATGATAAAATGGCAGATAATTCTGATATATTTTTTGGTAATATCATTCAATTAGCCAAAAAGGCAGGCTTGAAAACGCATTGGATTTCTAATAATAATAGCGGTTGGACAGCACAAATAACGCCGTTAGCTAATCAATCAGATTATGTTGATTTGAAAGGTGCGGAAACATTAAAAGATGATGAGTTGTTAGTAAAATTATCAGATGTTTTACAAAAGCCAAGAAATAACCAAGCTAATCTATTTGTTATTCATTTGTACGGACAACACGAACCATATTGTGAGAAATTGAAAAATACGCCACAATTTAGTATAAATATTGGCGATATAGATTGTTATTTGCAATCTATTTACGAAGATGATCAACGTTTAAAACAACTTACTGAAATATTAAATAAATATGGCTCCTATTCCATTATGTTTTTTTCTGATCATGCTCTAACCAGTAGTAAAAATGGTAGTCAAAAGAGAAGTACTACACTACGTCATGCTATTTACGATAAAGATTATCGTCAATCTTTTTTGGTACCTATGTTTCAAATTTCTTCTGATAGCACAGAGCATAAAATCATCAAAACACAAAAAAGTGGCTTTAATTTTATTTATGCTTTTACTGAATGGTTAAATATTAAAGAGAGACATTTAAATCCGAATTATTGCTTTTGGTGTGAAGAAATAGATGAAAATATTCAAGTATTAGTCTATCGTAAAGTAGATGGTCATAAACATTTGCACTACGATGGGGATACTGTTCCTTTAAGTCAATTACTGGAAGATCCTCCAATAGTTCCAAATAATATTCAGATGAAATAGGGAGTTTTTAATATGACAAATTGGTTAAACAAACAACAATGTTCTGCAATGAGAGCATTTGCTATTTTAGGTATTATTTTACATAATTATACCCACTGGCTGCCTAATATTGTAAGAGAAAATGAATTCACATATAGTGTAGCTAAAAATACTCAATTATTAGAGGCAGTAAAAAATCATAATGAACTTTTGCTGTTGCATCTTATGTCATATTTTGGACATTATGGGGTAGTAATATTCTTATTTTTAAGTGGATTTGGTTTGGTAATGAAATATGAAAAAAGTAGTTTGCCAACAATAAGTATTTGGAATTTTATTCGTTATAACTACTTAAAATTATTCCGTATTTTTATCGTAGGATTTACGATATTTGTTATTGTTGATGCAATAACACCTCACTCTCATCATTATTATTTAACTCATATCATTGCTATTTTTGGCATGTTTGCAAATTTATTAGATTATCCATCTATGGTTATATGGCCTGGTCCATATTGGTATTTTGGTATAACATTACAACTATATATAATCTATCGTTTATTTATGTATCATCGTAACCATAGTTGGTTTATATGTTTTATCCTAATATTTATTTGTTTATTGCTGCAAATTTATTATAAAGATAGTAATGAAACTCTAAAATACTTGCGTTATAATTTTGTGAGTGGAATACTGCCCTTTTGTATGGGAATATTATTGGGACGACATATGAAGAATATACAGTTTAATCAACTTATTTGGTTTTGTATATTTTTAGTGTCTAGTGTTTCTATTGTTCTGCTATGTTTTACTTTTATCGGATGGTTGTTTACTCCAATCTTTGTTGTGATTGGTATGATTGCTTTTATTAAATTATTATCTGAACAAACGCTATCATATATGTCTTGGTTGGGAGGATTGTCTGCTACAATTTTCGTTATACATCCATTGGTACGCAAGATATTCATCTATCAATATACATTTAATATGTATTCTGGGTTATTGCTATATGTGATTGTGAGTGTTTCTTTGTCATATTTTGTGCAAAAAATGATTATAGATAAAATGCCGAGTCCTAAATTGTGACTTTTTATTTAAAAACCTTATATTTAGAAATTACAAAAGTAATCATCGTAACCACACACAGTGGAATAAACAAAGCCACAAAACCACGAACACCCACTGCGGTTAAGCCGTAAATCATCACTTCACGCAGACTTAACATAGACACTGCTAATAAAAAGAATTTGAACGGATTGCCAAAGGTGTGAAAAGTAAAAAAACGATGACCAAAGTAGGATACCCAAAATGCCACAGCAAAACCGATAGCGGCACACAGCATTTCGTGCCAGCCAAAGATTTTTAGAAGTAAGGTCGATACACCTAAATCAGTAAGTGTGGCGGCAATGCCGACAATAATAAATCGGGCTGCCTGAAAAGATAAAATGCGTTCAATCATCATTTTTATTTTTCTCTAATATCACGCCACAGCCATTTTTGCCATTATTCGTTGCCATATCGCCCACAATATCCGCAATCACATACACAGGGCGGCGTTTGACTTCTTCCGAAACACGCCCTAAATATTCGCCCAAAATACCAATCGACACCAATTGAATACCGCCCAAAAACAAAATCACACTCATTAAAGATGCATAACCTGATACATCAATGCCAAAAATCAGCGTTTTTGCCACAATCCACAGCATATAAATAAACGCCAACAGTGCCACAAATCCGCCGAAATAAGACCATACACGCAAAGGCAGGGTAGAAAAGCCCATAATGCCGTCTAATGCAAAATTCCACAGTTTAGGATAATTAAATTTGGTGTTACCTGTTTTGCGTTCTGCCTGAATATAAGGCACGCCACGACTTTTTAATCCGCCCCACGCGAACAAACCTTTCATAAAACGATTGCGTTCAGGCAGCGTTCGCAGAATTTCCACAACTTTACGGTCGATTAAACGAAAATCGCTGACATTCACAGGAATTTTCACACGTCCCGATAACCTGTTAAACAAGCGATAAAACCACAGTGAAGAAATGTATTTTTCATTGCGAATACCGTAAATATTGTCGATTTTTTCCGTCTGCCAAATATGGATAAACTCGATAACTGTACTTAAAGGGTGTTGCAAATCCACATCAATAATCACATACGCGGCTGCTTCAACCGTATCCAATGCTGCCGACACTGCCGCTTCTTTGCCAAAATTTCGCGACAGTTGCAATAAGTTGATAAATGACTTATCTTGTTGTAATTCAATTGCTTTTTGTGCAGTGTTGTCGGATGAGCCATCGTCAACAAAAACAATCTCAATTTGCGATAAATAATCCGATAGCACCCGTTCCACTTCGGTAACGAATGGGGCAATATTCTCTTCTTCGTTGAAAACTGGGACGATTAGGGCTATGGTTTCGTTTGGATTGTTCATTTCGTGTCTCTTATGTTTAGAAGTGCAAATGTACAGTTAATTTAAATTAGTACAGTCAATCAATATTCTACTCCACGCATGCCAAAACCGTTTGGGCAATATCATCTGCTGCGTTTGGTTTGGATAGTTTTCGGGCGTTTTCTGCCCATTCTAAGCAGCGTTCTCGTGTTAATTCACTGATTTGTTTGTTGATTTTTTCTATTGTAAATTCAGGTTGTGGCACGCACAACGCTGCTTTTCCTTGCACCAAGTATTGTGCGTTTTGGGTTTGGTGGTCATCAACAGCGAAAGGAAAGGGTACCAATATGCCGCCCAAGCCTGCGGCGGCGAGTTCGGCTATTGTCAAAGCCCCTGCTCGGCAGATAATGAAATCGGCGTTTGCATAAGCCGATACCATATCATCAATAAAATCAGTGCATTGAGCGTTAATGCCTAAATCGGTATAGCGTTTTTGCACGCTTTCGCTATTATCTTTGCCGCACTGGTGCATGATTTCGGGGCGTTGTGTTTCAGGCACGGCGGCAAGTATTTCAGGCAGCGTGTCGTTAAACACTTTCGCCCCCAATGAACCGCCGACAATCAACAGTTTCAGGCTGCCTTGCCGCTGGTTAAAGCGTTCGGCAGGTGTTGGCATTGCGGCAATTTCTGCCCTAACGGGATTACCCAAAACGCCATTTGCATATTGCGGAAACGCCGTAGGAAAGGCAGACAGCACTTGTGTGGCGATTTTGGCGAGCGTTTTATTCGATAAACCTGCAATCGCATTTTGTTCGTGAATAATCAAAGGAATGCCACTTAATTTTGCGGCAACACCTGCGGGAAAAGACACAAAACCGCCAAACCCGACAACTGCACTAATATTTTGTTTTTTAATAATATTTTTTGTAGCGATTATGGTTTTGATGAGTGTGAAAGGCAACGCCAATTTGCGTTTAATGCCATTGCCACGAATACCTTTAATGGCAACGGTTTCCAAAGGAATATTGTATTTAGGCACCAAACGCGTTTCCATAGCGTTTTCACTGCCTAACCAAACAATGTTATGTCCTTGTTTTTGCAAGGATTGTGCTACGGCAAGAGCAGGAAAAATATGTCCCCCCGTGCCACCTGCGGCGATTAAAAATGTTTTACTCATAATGGTCTTTCTATTTTCAGGCTGTCTGAAAATTCAAATGAAACAGCGTGGGCAACAAGTTGCCCACCCTACAAATGCTGAAAAAACAAGTTTATACCTTATACCCCCGCAACTGGCGGCGGTTTTCGTAATCCACTCGCAAAAGAAGTGTCATCGCTACCATTGTCGCTAACATAGACGAGCCGCCGTAGGAAATAAACGGTAAGGTCAAGCCTTTGGTTGGTAACATACCTAAATTAACGGCAATATGGAAAAAACTTTGCACACCTAACCACACGCCCACGCCGTAAGCAATATAGGACGAATAAAATGAATTCAGGCTTTGGGCGCGTTTGCCAATGGTAATCGCCCGCCACACTAACCAAATAAATACCATCGCCACGCCGATGACGGTGAGTAAGCCCAATTCTTCGGCAATAATCGCCGAAATAAAGTCGGTGTGGCTTTCGGGCAGGTAAAAGCGTTCCAAACTGTTGCCCAAACCCTTGCCAAACAAGCCGCCACGCCCTGCGGCGGCGAGTGCGTGCGACAGTTGATAACCCTTGCCCAAAGCGTCTTGCAATGGGTCGATAAATGAAACCATGCGTTTAATGCGATAACTTTGCGTTAAAATTGCCGCTAATAATAATGGCAGAGAAATTAAAATAACGGTAATAAACCATTTCATTTTCATACCTGCCATTAAGATTAAGGCAATAATAATACACATAATCACCACAACTGAACCCAAGTCTTTGGTGAGATAAATTAAACTCATTCCCAAAACAGGCACAATCGCAATCCACCACACTTTTTTAATATCGTTAATGCTTTCATAATGGCGGGTGATAAAACTGGATAAATATAAAATCACCGCAATTTTAAATAATTCAGATGATTGCAGTGAGAAAAAGCCTAAATTTATCCAGCGTTTTGCACCTTTAACCGAAGTGCCTATCATTAAAGTTAAAACCAATAAACCAATGGATAAGGCAATTAAATATGGTGTGGCTTTTTTCCAAAAAGACATCGGTATTCTAAATAAGCCATAACACATAATGCCAATAGCAGAAATAAACACGCCTTGACGAATTAAATAATATTGCGGATTATTCACGCGTGCGGCTTCGTGTCCTGCAATCGTGGCAGAATAAACCATAATTAAACCAAAAGACAAAAGAATCAGCATTACCCATAATAATGGGTAATCCATATTTTCTTTTAATAATTTGGTTTGTCGTAAAATGTCTGTTTTTCCATTCATTTCAATGCCTTAAAACTTTCGATAAATATTTCAGAACGGTGTGCGTAATCACGGAACATATCCATACTGGCACAGGCAGGGCTTAATAAAACGCAATCGCCGTTTTGTGCTACCTGAAAACTTTTTTCAACTGCCATTTCCAAAGTTTCGCAAAATTCTGTTTTTAAGCCTTTGTTATGAAACGCTTTTTCTATTAACGGTGCGTCTTTGCCAATTAAAAATGTGGCTTTCACTTTGCCGATTGCGGCTTCTGCTAATGGAGCAAAATCTTGCCCTTTGCCCAAGCCGCCTGCAATCAGAATAATCGGCTGATTTAAGCCCATAATGGCGGCGGCGGTTGCCCCCACATTGGTGCCTTTGGAATCATCAATAAACACCACGCCGTTTTTCTCGCCCACTTTTTCTGTGCGGTGCGGCAAGCCTGTAAAGCGGGGCAAGGCGGCGAGCAAATCTTCTCGTTTTAAGCCGATACTTTCGCACAACGCCAACGCTGCCATAATATTTGCCGCATTGTGTGCCCCTTGTAGGGCAGTGTTATTTATATCAAAAAACGCTTGATTTTGATAGAAAAATTTTTCGCCGTCAAAATAAAAATCAGCACTCGGGTCGATAAGCGAAAAGCCCTGTGCGGGCAAATTTGCCCGTTTCATTGCACGGCACAAAGCGTCATCAACATTCAAAACTTGCACGGGCATACCGTTAAACACTGCGTCTTTGGTATGGGCGTAGTGCAACAAATTGTTGTAGCGGTCTAAATGGTCTTCGGAAATATTTAAACAAGCAGCAGCGTTTGCGTCCAAATGTGGCGTGGTTTCTAACTGGAAACTGGATAACTCCAACACCCACACATCAGCCGACTCGCCTTGTCGCTCTTGATACGCTTGCAACACAGGCAAGCCAATATTGCCAGCCACAACCGTATCCTGCCCACATTCACGGCACAAAAAGCCCGTGAGTTCGGTTACGGTTGATTTGCCGTTACTGCCTGTAATGGCAATAATTTTATCGCGTCTGCCGTGAATTAAGGCACATAAAAGAGCAATATCGCCCAAAACCGCACCGCCTTTTTTACGAAAGGCATTGATTTCAGGCAAAAAAGCGGAAATGCCTGGACTTAATATCACCGCATCAAAATCGCTGTGATTTAACGCCATTTTCAATTCATCAGAATAAAAAGACGCATGCGGAAACTCCTGTGCCAAAGCCGAACGGCGTTCATCAGACAAAACCTTGTCATAACCCGAAATAGCCGCACCACACTCATTTAAAAACCGCAGGGTTGCCATACCACTCTTGCCCAAACCTGCGACTAAGATTTTTTTATTACGAAATTGATTATCCATTTGTTTTTTATCCGTTTTATTTCAGGCTGCCTGAAATAATATTTTTACCGCAATTTTAATGTTGCCAAGCCAATTAACACCAAAATAAGCGTAATAATCCAAAAACGCACCACGACTTGGGTTTCTTTCCAGCCGCCTAATTCGTAGTGGTGATGCAAAGGTGCCATACGGAAAATGCGTTTTTTTCTTGTTTTATAAGAACCTACCTGCAACATTACCGAAATGGCTTCTGCTACAAATAATCCGCCCATAATGAGTAACACAATTTCTTGGCGAATAATTACGGCGACTGTGCCTAATGCCGCACCCA
>JAFWRB010000066.1 GCA_017508845.1 Neisseriaceae bacterium
AAACTTGTCCGTCTGCAATCAGCATTTTCGCCTGCCCGCCGCTATTGGCAAGCGAAGTCAGTTTCAATAAATCACATAAGGCTATGTTTTCATTACCATTTAAGGAAAAAGAAATGTGGTTCATTTGATTTTACGCTCCCAAAAATGGATTTAAGTATAGTCGATTTAAGGCGTTTTCAAAAATAGAATTGTTCAGGCTGCCTGAAACCCAAAAAATGAATTTTTTTCATATAAAAATGATAAAAAGAAGAATTTTATATAAAAATGAATTGTTTTCATAATAAAATTATTATAGAATGAATTTTATTTATATAAGGGGAATCATAAGCAATGATGAACAACAGTCCATTAGAGTTACGCCATTTGCGGTCGTTACTGGCTTTGCGTGAGTGTGGTGGGGTGTCGGCTGCGGCAAAGCGATTGTTTTTAACGCAGTCGGCTTTGTCCCATCAAATCAAATTATTAGAAGACTTTTACAATGCCCCTTTGTTTGAACGCAAAACACAACCTTTGCGATTTACAGCAGTGGGCGAGCGGCTTTTGCGTTTGGCAGAAGAAATTTTGCCTGCCACACAAGCCTGCGGGCGAGATATTGTGCAGTTAGTCGAAGGGGCAGCAGGCGAATTACGCATTGCGGTGGAATGCCACACCTGCTTTGACTGGCTGATTCCCGCTATGGACGATTTTCGCACTGCTTGGCCTGCGATTGAGTTGGATATTGTGTCGGGCTTTCAGGCAGACCCTGTATCGCTTTTGCTCACAAGGCGTGCCGATTTGGCGATTGTTTCGCACGCGGAAGAAACGCCAAATATTACCTTTCTGCCGCTTTTTTCCTACGAAATGGTGGGCATTACAGCCAAAACACACCCATTAGCCGCCAAAAATATTTGGCAGGCAGAAGATTTTGCTGACGAAACGCTGATTACTTATCCCGTGCCTGATGATATGTTAGATTTACTGCGTAAAGTATTGATACCCAAAGGTATTTCGCCAAAACGCCGCACCACTGAATTAACGATTGCAATGGTGCAATTAGTCGCCAGCAAAAGGGGCGTTGCCGCCCTGCCCTACTGGGCGGTTTTGCCGTATTTGCAAAAGGGTTATATCTCGGCACACCGCATAGAAAAAGGCTTGCGAAGCGATTTATACGCCGCCATTCGTGCGGACGACAGCGGCACTTCTTATTTATCGCAATTTTGCCACATTGTCCGCAACAGAAGTTTTGCCGAATTGCCTGGTTTAAGTTTGATTGAGTAATAGGACATTTTTAAATGAACAAACGGATTTGCGAAAACCTAACGGTTTTCGCTTTGAATTTCTGACATTTAAAAATATCGTGAGTATCGTGAGTATCGAACAAATCCGTTTGTTTAAAAATAAACCGATTGTTTTTTCACTTTTTTAATTTTTAGAAATGACCTAATAAAAAATCGCATATAATAGTAATATTTTAAATAAGCATTTTTAGCAGGTTTGTTGAACTTCGTTTCAGGTAGCCTGAAAAAGGATAAATTCAAATGAAGATGATTAGTGCCATTATTAAGCCGTTCAAATTAGACGATGTACGCGAAGCCTTGTCGGAAGTGGGCGTGCAAGGTATGACCGTTACCGAAGTGAAAGGCTTTGGCAGACAAAAAGGACACACCGAAATTTATCGCGGAGCAGAATACGCCGTAGATTTTCTGCCCAAAATCCGTATGGACATTGCCGTGCAAGACGATGAAGTGGAAAAAATCATCGACACCATTGTACAAACCGCTCACACAGGCAAAACAGGGGACGGCAAAATTTTTGTTACAAACTTGGAACATGTGGTACGCATTCGCACAGGCGAAACCGATGAGTCGGCGGTGTAAAACAGTGAGCAGTAAGTAGTTAGCAATGAGCAGTGATTAAGTCAAGCCTTGTCAGGCTTGACTTATATTTTTTAGATAACGCTTCGATTACCGTTTCAGGCTGCCTGAAAGAATAATCGAAGCGTTATCTAATAATTAAAACCGTCAAGCCACAGGCTTGACATAATCATTGCTCACTACTAATCGCTCATTGTTTGTTACAATGCACCATTCTGATATTTCAAATCATACAAAATGAAACACATTCACATTATCGGCATTGGCGGCACTTTTATGGGCTCATTGGCGGCTTTGGCGAAAGAAGCGGGGTTCAAAGTTACGGGTTGCGACCATAAAATGTATCCGCCGATGAGTACGCAGTTAGAAGCGTTGGGCATACACGCCATTGAAGGGTTTGACGCGGAACAATTAGACAACAATCCTGCGGATATTTTTGTCATCGGCAATGTTGCCAAACGCGGTATGCCTGTGGTTGAAGAAATTTTAAATCGCAAACTGCCTTACATTTCGGGGCCGCAGTGGCTTGCTGAAAATATTTTGCAACAATGCACGGTTTTGGCTGTGGCAGGCACGCACGGCAAAACCACGACTGCGTCTATGTTGGCGTGGATTTTGGAATATGCAGGACTAAAACCTGGTTTTCTCATCGGCGGTGTGCCGCAAAATTTTACGCTTTCGGCAAGGCTACCCAAAGGCGATAAAAAATTGTTTGTCATCGAAGCAGACGAATATGACACCGCCTTTTTCGATAAACGCTCGAAGTTTGTGCATTATCACCCCACTGTGGCAGTGTTGAATAATTTGGAATTTGACCACGCCGATATTTTTCCTGATTTAGCGGCGATTGAAACGCAGTTTCATCACTTAATCCGCACTGTGCCTGCAAATGGGCAAGTTGTGGCAAACAATCTTTCAGGCAGCCTGAAAAGGGTGTTGGATAAAGGTTGCTGGACACCTGTTCAATATTTTGATGATAACAACGCCTTGCATTGTGTTGATAACGCAGACGGCAGTTTTGATATTTTTTCAGGCAGCCTGAAAATAGGTGAAATTAAATGGGAACTCACAGGACGACACAATCAGGCAAACGCATTGGCGGCGATTTTAGCCGCACAATTTGTGGGCGTGTCGATTAAGCAATCCTGTCTTGCCCTATCGCAATTTAAAAGCGTCAAACGGCGTATGGAATTAAAAGGCATCGTCAATGGTGTGGCGGTGTATGACGACTTTGCTCATCACCCCACAGCGATTGCAACCGTTTTGGACGGTGTCAAACGCAGCAAACAATCAGGGCGAATTATCGCCGTATTAGAGCCGCGTTCTAATACAATGAAAATAGGCACCCTGAAAGACCAAATCGCACCGTCATTAGTTTTGGCAGATAAGGTTTTTTGTTACGCTGGCGGCATAGACTGGAATGTGGCAGACGCCCTACACCCTTTGGGTGAGAAAGCACAAGTTTTTGACAACTTTGACGAAATGTTGCAAGCCATTGTTTCAACCGCCCAAAACGGTGATGATATTGTGGTGATGAGTAACGGCGGCTTTCAAGGCATACACGGAAAGTTGTTGGATAAATTAAAATCCATTCAGGCTGCCTGAACGATTTTGGAATAAACAAATGTACCGCTTACTGCCCGTTTTACATATTTTAAGCAAGTTAAGTTGGCTATTTTCGCCGATATTGCTTGTGCCTGCACTCGTGTCGTGGTTGTATATGGACGGCTTAATGTGGGTGCATTTGGGTGCGGCGGCGTTTGCTTTTGTGTCATCAGGCGTTTTTTGGGCGATTACCCGCCCGTTCAAAAAAGAATTGCGAACACGAGATGGCTTTTTGTTAGCCGCAGGTTTGTGGGTTGGTTTTTCGGTGATGGCTGCCGTGCCGTTTTATTTTTCCGTGCCGCAAATGTCGCCGATTGAAGCCTATTTTGAAGCGGTTTCGGGCTTAACCACAACAGGGGCAACAATGATTGCCAGTTTGGATACGCTTGCTCCGTCTTTGAATTTTTGGCGACACTTGCTTAACTGGTTAGGCGGCTTGGGCATTATTATTTTGGCAGTCGCCATTTTGCCGATGTTGGGCGTGGGCGGTATGCAGTTGTTTCGCTCCGAAGTGTCTGGTTTGAATAAAGGCAGTCGCTTTATGCCTCGCGTGCGGCAAATGGCAAAAAGTATGTGGGTGATTTATATTGTCTTTACGCTGATTGTCTTATTCGCCTTGCGTTGGGCAGGTATGTCGTGGTTTGACGCAGTGTGCCACGCTATGTCCTGCATCGCTTTGGGCGGATTTTCCACGCACAGTGAAAGCATTGCTTATTTCAATTCGCCTTTAATCGAAAGCATTTTAATTGTCGGTATGCTGTTGGGTGCGGTGAGTTTTACCAACCACTTGGCGGCATTACAACAACGCAGCCTGAAAATTTACTGGCGTGATTTAGAAGTGCGTTCCACAGTATTTTTAGTGGTCATCAGCGTTATTATTATGTCTTTGTATTTATGGAAAAAAGACTTCTATGACTTCGCAAACGCAGTGCGGCATACGGCGTTTGCGATTGTTTCGATTGGTGCGGCGTGCGGATACAGCACCGAAAACTTTGGTGCGTGGCCATTAGCCGCTTCTATGTGGTTGTTTTTCTTGGCAAATGTATTAGCGAATGCGGGTTCTACTGGCGGCGGCATTAAAATGATTCGCTTGTTGGTGTTAATTAAATTTATGCTACGCGAAATGACGCTGCTCTTACACCCCAAAGCCGTTCGCACGGTGAAAATCAACGACTTAAACATTCCCGAACGCACTGCCTTAACCGTTTTGGCGTTTATCTTTGTGTATTTTGCGTCTGTGGTGCTGTTTTCGTTTATCTTAATGGCAAGCGGTTTTGACTTTGTTTCGGCAGTAAGCACAACTGTGAGTTGCATTACCAACACAGGTCCCGCATTAGGCATAACTGACCCATCACATTCATCTTGGCTTGCGTTAAACAATTTTCAAAAAATTGTGTGCAGCATTATTATGCTTGTGGGACGGTTAGAAGTGGTTACGGTGTTTATCCTATTTACACCTGCTTACTGGCGAAGATAATTAGGCAAAATCTTTTCAGGCAGCCTGATTGATTTTATTTTATGTGTATGGTGTGTATAATACACCGTTATGAAAAGTGCCGATTTAATCAAAGAATTAACCGCTTTGGGCTGGGTATTAAGCCGCAGCAAAGGCTCGCACCATATTTTTACGCACCCTGAAAAAAGTGGTCATTTGTGTGTACCGCACCCACGCAAGGATTTGGGCGTAGGTTTGGTTAAAGAAATTCTCAAACAAGCGAAAGGAAAAGCACAATGAAATATCCGATTGTCATACAACAAGGTGATGAACACACCGCATTTAGCGTGATTGTGCCTGATTTGCAAGGTTGCTTTTCTGCGTCTGATAACGGCATTGATGACGCAATCGCCCAAGCACAGCAAGCGGCGGCGTTGTGGATTGAATATGCCATTGACAATGGCAAGGTCATTCCGCAACCGTCTTCTATTGACACGATTTCCAAACAATATCCCGACTGGATTTTGGCTTTAATTGATATTCCAGAAGAATTAACCGATGACACCATTGAACGCGTTAATATTTCCCTGCCACGCCGCATTTTGGCTCGCATTGATAACAACGCCAAAGCAATGGGCGAAACGCGTTCGGGATATATTTCTCGCTTGGCAATGACGGCTTAATAATTTTTCAGGCTGCCTGAAAACGATTTTACAAAAGAGATAAACGATGAACATTCAACACCTTAAAAAAATTTCACTTCTCACACTTGCGGCATTGCTTGCTGCTTGCACGGCTTCTACGCAACAGGACGAAGTGGCTCCTGTGGCAGAAACCAAAATGGAGCAGCCCAAAAATTATCACTATCACCTGCCCTATTTTGCCAAAAGTAGCGACCGTCAAGCGTTAATCGACAATTTTTATCACTACCGCAATGCGATAAATGCCGTTAAATCAGGCGACAATTTTCAGGCAGCCGAATATTTAGCCGATAACACTTCACCTGAAGCCTTAAAAAACAATTTACGGCAAGCATGGCTGGTTAAATTAGGCGACAATGCCGACTGGGAGACCTTTGCCACACAATACGCCTTATTGCCTGACGCGTCTCGCAACAAAAACATTAACTGTTACAACGAGTTAATGAATATCACCCAAACCAAAACCATTTCGGTTGAAGCCGCCATACAAGCCAAATCAAATGACAATCTGCCCGCAGGTTGCGTGAAATTGATTACCGCCGCTGCCTATTCAGGCAGCCTGAATAAGGACGATGTGTGGCGGCGTGTGTGGGTGTCGCTTGCTTATAACAAAACAAGTGAAGCCAGAGCATTAGCAGACGCTGTGAATGAACCCTTGCCCAATAAATTAGGCATTCAAACGACTACCACAACAAGCGTGAAGAAAAAAGGCAAGAAAAAAATTAAAACCAAAAGCACTACCGTTCAGTTGCCAAACGGCTCGCGTTCGAGCAACGCTGCCGCTTTATACAGCATTGTTTCGCCCGCAGGACGCAATAAAGAGAGCGTTTTAACGCAATTTAACACCCTTTCAGGCAGCCTGAAAGCAGACGAAAAAGCCTTTGCACACGGTATTTTGGGCTTATCTTCTGCCAAAGATTTGAATATGCACGCCGCCTTACGCCATTTTCAGGCAGGCGATGAGCGATTTTTCACCAACGAACAATGGGAATGGTACGCCCGTGCCGCCCTGCGTTTGCAACGCTGGGATTTGATTGAGCAAATCACCGACAAAATGCCCACAGAATTACAAAACAACCCTGCGTGGCAATACTGGCGTGCCAGAGCATTCGTGGCAAATGGTAAAGACGCAACAGCCTTGTACCAAGCAGCCGCAAATAGCGGACGCAATTTTTACGCCGTTCTGTCGCAAGAAGAATTAGGCGTGCCGTTAAACAGCACAAACAACGCAACTGCACAAATTCCCTTAATTAACAATATATTACAAGATAAAAATATCAATCAGGCTTTGGTTTTATTTGAAGAATCCAGTCAAAGCGGCGGACGCGATATGCGTGTTGCCGCAGGATTACAATGGCGATACGCTGTTGCCGATTTTGACGAAGAAAAGTTGATTGCGTCAGCCCAGTTAGCAAACGATATAGGCTTTTACGAAATGGCGATTTACAGTGCAGATAAAACCAATGAATTGCTGAATTTCGATTTGCGTTATCTATCGCCTTATCGCGACACCACAACTTACTACGCCAAACAAAACGGCATAGACCCCGCTTGGGTATATGGCTTAATCCGCCAAGAAAGCCGTTTTATGATGACCGCTCAAAGCGGCGTAGGAGCAAACGGTTTAATGCAAATTATGCCCGCCACAGCGAGGCTTATTGCCAAACAAATCGGCGTGTCCGATTACGACATTAACGACATCAACACCAATATTATGATGGGTACCTGGTATTTGGCAGACGGACGCAACAAATTAGGACACGAAGTATTAGCCACCGCAGGCTACAACGCAGGGCCGCACCGAGCCAAAAAATGGCAAGCCAATGTGCCACTGGAAGGAGCAATTTACGCCGAAACCATACCCTTTAACGAAACACGCGATTATGTGAAAAAAGTGATGACCAATACCATGTACTACAACGCCCTATTCGGTCATTCAGGCAGCCTGAAACAAAGAATGGGAACCATATCGGCAAGAGATTAAGTAGGGTGGGTCTTCAACACACCGCCAAGCCATAGGCTTGGATTATAGGGTGGGCATTCTTGCCCACCAAAACGCCGTAAGGCGTTTATAAACATAATTTCAGGCAGCCTGAAAAAACAACAAAGCCTTACGGCTTTGCGGTGGGATAGCAATCCCACCCTACAATTAACAAACAAAAACAGGGACAACACAATGAATTACAATGAAGAATTGCAGTCTTTACTGCCACAACAAACGCGACCATTGCAACGCTATTTTCTGCCCAATGAAGAATGGGTATGGGTTCGCAAAGCCTACCCAGCCAATCCAGCTATTTACTACAAACTGTTGGAAATACTCACTGTTTATATTTTCAGGCTACCTATTTTCCGTCCCGCCTATCGTGGCAAAAAACAAGCCATTATAGACGAAGCGACACGCCTTGCCGCATTAGAAAAAGCCCACATATCTGCCCCCAAATTATTAGCCCAAAGCGAAGACGGCTTAATGATGAGCGATTTAGGCAAAGGACAAACACTCAAAACATTAGATGATTTAATGGCAAACCGAGCCGACTGCAAAATGGCGATTTTTCCCGTATGGAAAAGCGGCATAGACGCATTGATTGCCTTGCACAACAAAGGTCAATACCTTGCCCAAGCATTCGCCCGCAATATGCTTGAATTGCCCGACAAACAAGTGGCATTTTTAGACTTTGAAGAAGATCCCGCACATAAATTGACGCTCACCGAATGCCAAGTACGAGATATTTTGTGCTATCTCTTTTCGAGTGTGCATTATTTTTGTGACGAAGACGATATTGATGACGCTCTTAATTATTGTGCCGAACAACGCCCCACTGCCCGCCCTGAAACAGTCGCACTCTTTTATCAAACCATTAGAAAATTCAAATGGATGCGATATTTACATAGCCCTTATTTAATGGGCAGAGACGGCAAACGCTTTGCTCGCACCGTGCATTTTTTGGCTAAATTATTCGATAGAATAGAAAAATAAGCGTTCAGGCTGCCTGAACGCTTGGTTTTTACAAAATATCAACAAATTAAGCCGCAAAGCGTTGAGCCACAACGCTCCAATCTACAATTTGCCAAAAGCCTTTTAGGTAATTGGGGCGGCTGTTGCGATAATCAATGTAGTAGGCGTGTTCCCACACATCGCAGGTTAAAAGCGGCGTTGTGCCTTGTTCTGTCAAGGGCGTTGCGGCGTTAGAAGTGGAAACCAAAGCCAGTGTGCCGTCCGCTTTTTTCACCAACCACGCCCAGCCAGAGCCGAAAGTATTGGCAGCACACGCTTCAAAGGCAGCCTGAAACGCTTCAAACGAACCAAACGCTTGATTGATTGCGTCAAGCAAGGCACCGTCAGGTTTTCCTTGTCCTTTGGGCGTAAAACCTAACCAGTAAAAGGTGTGATTCCATGTTTGTGCCGCATTATTAAAAATGCCGCCAGTGGCTTTTTGGATAATTTCTTCCAAAGGCAGATTTTCAAACTCGGTGCCAACAATCAGTTTATTCAAGTTAGTGATATAAGTTTGATGATGTTTGCCGTAATGGTATTCCATTGTTTCTTTT
This sequence comes from Neisseriaceae bacterium, assembly GCA_017508845.1. Lineage (GTDB taxonomy): Bacteria > Pseudomonadota > Gammaproteobacteria > Burkholderiales > Neisseriaceae > RGIG9985. The sequence continues at coordinate 9,147 of JAFWRB010000066.1, forward strand.
GAAAAAACAGGTTGCAAAGCGTCTAACGCATACGGCAATTCGGGCAGTTTATGTTCCATAATGTTTTCCTTTTGTGGTGTTGAAAGTTGATAAATTCTATACTAATTTTATATGCTATTGCAAATTTTTATGATTTGAATATTTTTCAGGCAGCCTGAAAGCACTTCCCGTGCGGGGAGAACTCATTATTGTGCGTATTGCCTGAAAAGGCAATGCAAAAATGCTTTCAGGCAGCCTGAAAAACAATCGAAGCGTTGTTTTATGAATAATATTCATACAAAATCAATTTTAATCACCATTTTTTTACTATTCGCATTTGCATAATCATTATAAAAGGCGTAAAAATAAGACTATTTATATTACGCAAGAGAAACTTTTTAAAAATGCAATCACTTCTAAAACCTGAAACCCTTGCCATTCGTGGGGCGAGAACGCAAACGGCTTATCACGAACACGCCCAAGCCTTGTTTTTAAGCAGCAGTTTTTTGTTTGAGACCGCAGAAGACGCACAAGCCTTATTTTTGGGCGAAAAAGACGGCTACACTTACTCTCGCACGGCAAATCCTACGGTTGATGCGTTTGCATCTCGTGTGGCACAGTTAGAAAACGCCGAGAGCGGCATTGCTACTGCCACAGGTATGGCGGCTGTGCAAGCCACATTTTTGAGTTTCTTAAAAGCAGGCGACCATTTGTTAGCCAGTTCCGCTTTATTTGGCTCAAATATTGGGCTGATTAACACCTTGCCCAATTTCGGCATTGAAGTGTCGTATGTTGCTTCAAACAAGGCGGAAGATTGGCAAGCCGCTGTGCGAGCGAATACCAAAATGTTGTTTGTGGAAACGCCGTCTAATCCTACACTCTCGTTGTTTGATATTCGGGCTTTATCGGAAATTGCTCATCAAAACAATGCCTTGTTAGCGGTTGATAATTCTTTTCTCACACCTGCTATTCAACAGCCGATTGCTTTGGGGGCAGATTTGTCGGTATCGTCCGCAACCAAAGGCATAGACGGACAAGGCAGAGTTATGGGCGGCGTGATTTGCGGTTCCAACTCATTGATAGAGCAAGTTTTTTTGCATACTCGCACCGCAGGACAATCTTTATCACCGTTTAATGCGTGGGTATTGAGTTCGGGTTTGGAAACGCTGTTTGTCAGATGCGAAAAACAAGCCGATAATGCTTATAAATTAGCACAATATTTACAAAATCACCCGAAAATTCAACAGGTTAATTACCCGTTTTTGGCAACACACCCGCAATACGCATTAGCCCAAAAACAACAACAATCAGGCGGTGTGCTGATTGCGGTGTATGTTAAAGGAGAAAAACAACAAGCATGGCAAGTAGTTGATCATTTAAAACTTTTCTCAAAAACAGGCAATTTAGGCGATGTGCGTTCGATGATTACGCACCCCTACACCACAACCCACGCCCGCGTGCCTGACGCGGAAAAAATCGCAGCGAATATTACGCCAAACCTATTGCGATTATCGATTGGCTTGGAGCATATTGATGACTTAATCGCCGATTGGGATAGGGTTTTGGAAAGCATTTAATGCGTTTCAGGCTGCCTGAATGCTACTTTCGATACAACAACATTGCGTCCCCGTAACTGAAAAATCGGTATTGTTGTTCAATCGCATGCTGATAAATATGGCGGATTTTCTCATAGCCTGCGAAAGCGGAAACTAACATTAACAGCGTGGATTTGGGCAGGTGAAAATTGGTTAAAAGCATATTGGCAGTGCGAAATTGAAAACCTGGTGTGATAAAAATATCGGTGTCGCCGCTACCTGCTGTCAGAACGCCTGAAAGGCTTGCCGCTTCTAACGCACGCAGAGAAGTGGTGCCAACTGCACATATTTTTTTGCCGTTTTTTTGGGCGGCTTGAATGGCATCAACCACGCTTTCACGCACGGTGTAGCGTTCATAGTGCATTTTGTGGTCTTTGATATTTTCAACACGCACAGGCTGAAAAGTACCTGCCCCGACATGTAGTGTAACTTCTTGTAAAATAACACCTTTTTGTTTTAATGCGTGCAGCATTTCGGGGGTAAAATGTAAGCCCGCAGTAGGAGCGGCAACCGCTCCTTGTTCTTTGCAATACACGGTTTGATAGCGGCTTGCGTCATCAATATTCGGTTTGCGTTCGATATAAGGCGGTAGCGGCATTTCGCCATATTGTTCTAATATTTCATAAATATTCAGGTTGCCTAAAAACTGTAAAACAAACAATTCGCCTTGTCTGCCCAAACATTCGGCTTCAATTTTATCGTTAAAAATCAAGCGACTGCTTGCTTTTGGCGATTTGGACGAGCGGATATGAGCCAACGCCGTGTTTTCGTCCAAAATGCGTTCAATCAAGGCTTCAATTTTGCCGCCTGTGGCTTTTTGACCGAATAGTCGGGCTTTGATGACTTGGGTGTTGTTTATCACCAAAACATCGTCTTTTTCAAAATAATCAATAAAATCAGCAAATTGCTTATCTTGCAAGGACTGGTTTTGGGGAGATACCAGCAAACGACTGCTGCCCCGCACGGCGGGCGGATATTGGGCAATTAAATCGGACGGTAAGTCGAAATTGAAATCGTTAATGTGCATAGGGCTGCCTGAAAGATTTTAAAGGTAAGGCATTATATAGCGTTATTTGTTTTTCAGGCTGCCTGAACGCATTTTTGCCGTGATGAACAATTACAACATCGACTGCAAAAATGCTTGTGTGCGTTTGTGTTTGGGGGCGGTGAAAATATTTTCGGGGTTATCTTGTTCCACAATCACGCCATCGCTCATAAACACCACGCTGTCGGACACTTCGCGGGCGAAAGCCATTTCGTGGGTTACAATCAGCATGGTCATATGCTCTTCTGCCAAAGAGCGAATGGTGCGTAAGACTTCTCCTGTGAGTTCAGGGTCTAATGCCGAAGTGGGTTCGTCAAACAGCATAATCAAAGGCTCCATAGCCAAAGCCCGTGCAATCGCCACGCGTTGTTGCTGTCCGCCTGACAATCTTGACGGATACATATTTTGCTTATCAATTAAGCCCACTTTTTTCAGCAATTTTTCAGCACGATCTTTTGCTTTATCTTTTGGCTCGCCTTTAACGATGCACGGTGCATAAGTCAGATTGTCCATCACGGTTAAATGCGGAAACAGGTTAAACTGCTGAAAAACCATACCCATTTTGCCCGCAATGCGTTGTAGCGTGGCTTTGGGCGCATAAACGGCTTGCCCCTGTTCGCTTTTGACCATAATTTCATCATCAACCCAAATTTCGCCTTTGTCGATGATTTCCAAACGCGACAAACACCGCAACAGCGTGGATTTACCCGAACCTGACGGACCTATCAGCGACACCACTTCGCCCTTGTCTAATGCAAAGGAAACATCTTTTAACACCGTATGCGTGCCAAAAGATTTTTCAATATTTTTCATTTGAATAAATGACATAGCGTTTCCCTTATGAAATTACTTTTGTTTGCTTAAATCAGCCATTTTGTTCATTTTTGTAATGACCGCAGTGTGTTTTCGATAATCGTGGTAGCCCACACAAGCCAAAACAGCAAATAAAGAAGAAATAATTAACCACCAAGTACTTTTATGACCGTAAATAACAGCATAAGAACAAACAATAAATCCAAAAAAATAAAATAATACTTCTTTAAGAGTCGTATAATTACCTGTGCAGTCTTTTAACTGTATGTGTTCCCCATTTTGGCTTATATTGATGATATATTCTATATAATTATTTTTTTGAACGCCTATAATAACTTCATCACCATTTTTTAAAAGTAATTCATATCCGTATGCGTAACCATAAAATTTTTTATCATCAATATCAAAGTGATAATCTATTACTAAATCATCATTATCCTGATTTTCATCAATATCATTTTCAACAATTTCCCCAGTCGCGTCATTATAAATTTGCGAATGCAAATTTGATATAATTCCTTTTATAATTTTCATCATGCTTACCTTAATAAAAATCAATCTTTCAGGCTGCCTGAATTTAATTCTGTGTCATACGCTGTTTCTTATACTATTTAGGCAACCTGAAAAACTTAATGCAATGTCGTTAAAACGCCTTACGGCGTTTGTTTTGCCTTATGGCAAAACATAATCACTGCTCACTACTCACTGCTCACTGCTAACTGCTAACTACTCACTATTTTTCAGGCTGCCTGAAAACATATTATTCATCATAGCGAGCATAATATTTTTCTAATTTCATAAACGCGTGCGTTAAAACCCAAGTCATCATCAAATAAAACACCGCAGCGACAATAAACGCACTGGTATTAAAGTCGCGTTGCACGGCAGAGCGAGCCAGTCGCAACACATCGTTCATTGCCAAAATATACACTAACGAAGTGTCTTTCAAAAGCGTAATGGTTTCGTTTGCAATCGGCGGCAGAACGCGTTTAATCACTTGCGGCAGAACAATATGCCGCATACACCCTGCATATGAAAAGCCTAAAATTTGAGCGGCTTCATATTGCCCACGCGGCACCGATTGAATACCGCCGCGAAAAATCTCCGCAAAATAAGCCGCATAATTCAGCACAAAAGCAGTAATCGCCGCAGGAAACGCAGGCAATTCCACGCCAATAACAGGAATAAACGGCAAGCCATAATAGATAAACAAAATCTGCAACATCAAAGGCGTGCCACGCATTAAATAAATATAAGCACCAACCGTTTTGTTCAGTGGCAAAAATTTAGACAGCCTTGCCAAAGACAGCATAATGCCTAACGGCAAAGACAAAATTAAAGTGAGTATAAAAACCGACAGCGTAATTTTTAACCCAGAAGCAATAGACGGCGTAATGATGAGTAAGTATTCCATAGCAGTGCTTTCAAAAGCATAAGCGTGCTTATCATACCATAAGAAACCCCTGCAAAACTGGTAGATATGGCACAGTTCAAGGCGTAGTAGCACAGCAAACGAAGACATAACAAGTAGTTAGGCGAGTTTGCGAGCAACACACAACGAAGAAATGTGCCATATATGCCAGTTTTGCAGGGGTTTCCAAAGGCTTGTGCTGTGTAGGCTTTCAGGCTGCCTGAAAGCCTATCCCACACTTTCTAACCGCCGTACTTCGGCGTTTAAGCCGCCTGTTTCGCGGTTGTGTAGAATAAACACCAAGCCGTGTAGTGTGGCAATGCGGTCGATAATCGACAAGCCCAAGCCGCTGCCGCTTTCTTTTTGCCCAGGCGGGCGGAAAAAGCGTTCGCGTATGCGGGGCAGATATTCTGGGTCAATTCCCTTGCCGTTGTCTAACACACGCACAAAGTCATCTGCCATTTCTAATATCACTTCTCCGTGAATCGGCGTGTAGCGAATGGCGTTGTCTAACAGGTTGCGGAGCATTAACTCAATCAGCGTAGGATTGCCTGTTAAGGGCAGTACATCTTTCAGGCTGCCTGAAACAATTTCGCGTTTCAAAACAATGCGTTTTTCGCGAGCGTTTCGTGCTGTGTTTTTTAACACTTTTTCAGAAATTTCTTCCCAGTTAATTTTTTCCTGCGGCATATCGTTAGCGTTGTCCAAACGCGACATCGCCAAAAGTTGCCCGATTAAGCGTTCGGCTCTATCAATGCTATCCAAAATATTCACCATCGCATGCGTTTGTTCTTCTTCGGTATCGCTCATTGCCAAAACTTCCGACTGCACTTTTAACGCTGCCAAAGGACTGCGTAATTCGTGGGCTGCGTCTGATGTAAAGCGTTGTTCGCGTTTTAAGGTTTCTTTCACACGCAAAAATAGGCGATTTAAGGACAACACCAAAGGTTTCATTTCGCGTGGCACGGTTTCATCAATCGGCGTATCGTCATTGACTTGGCGGTTTTGTAAATGGTTGGCTAATTTATTCAACGGTTTTAAAGCACGCCGCATAGCAAGCGACAGAGCCAAAAGCAAAATCGGCAACGCCAAAATCCACGGAATTAACTGGGCTTTAATGCTGCGATTAACGGTTTGATAACGAACGCTTTTGTACTGCCCCACAGCCACTACTGTATTGCCGTCAGGCGAAGTGAGCCGCAACACACGCCATTGATGCCCATTTTCTCGTTCATCAATCGGCGGACGATACTCATCATTTTCAGACGGTTCAGGAAACAACACATCGGTGCGTTGCGTTTTATTGATTTCCACGGCTACGTTTCGTTGAGTAGGCGAAGTGGTGTTGTCATCGTTTTCAGGCAGCCTTGTTTCATCTTGTTCCGTGTCAAGTGTTTGTGTCGCAGGTTGATTTTGGCGATTAAAAAAACGGCGGCGTTTTTTATTTTGATTATCCGAATAAAAAAACTCCACATCGTGAAAACCGTCTTCGGGGGGGATAAAGCGTAAAAAATAACTGCCATGGTCGGCAAGCAACAAGCGTTCGTCCTTATCCCACACCGCAAAAGTCATATACTCATCGCTGGCTAAATAATCGCCTTCAAACAACTCATCTATCTGCGGCACACGCCAGTTACCGTCATAAAAATACGGCACAGAAAGCAAGCGGCGTGCCATTTGGCTCATCTGTACATCGCTGATATTATTGATATTATTGTATAAAGAATAAGAAGAAGTCAAAATCGCCAGCAACCAAACCAAAGGCAGGTTGATGAACATCGCCCATAACAACCTTGCCCTGATTGACGATTGCCGCTTTTTTTTCATTGAAAAACCTTTGTAAAATCCATTGATTTCAGGCTGCCTGAAACGCAGTTTTATTCTTTCAGGCAGCCTGAAATATATGCCAAAACGCCTAAAACCTATGGCTGATTTTTCATCACGGCTCTTCACCGATTGTATAACCCAAACCGCGTTTGGTTAAAATAAACTTGGTGCCGATTTTCTTACGCAAATGGTGAATATACACTTCCACCGCATTGCTGTCGATTTCCTGATCCCAGTTATATAACTTCTCTTCAATCACCGCACGCGTAAGCAATCGCCCCTTATGCAGCAAAAGCAATTCCAACAGCGTATATTCGCGTGCCGTTAAATCCAAAGGCTTGCCGTGTAGCGTAACCACTTTGGCAGCCGTATCCAAAGCCAAATTGCCATATTGCAACAACGATTGCGAATAACCCTGTTTGCGGCGGATTAAAGCATGCAAACGGGCAATTACTTCGTCCAAGGCAAACGGCTTGGGCAAATAATCGTCTGCCCCAGCGTTTAAGCCTTCAACTCGATTTTCCACAGCATCTCGTGCAGTTAAAATCAGCACAGGCGTTTGAATATTTTTCTTCCGCCAGTATTGAAGAATATCCATACCGTCAATTTCAGGCAGCCCCAAATCTAATATGACCGCGTCATACGGAGCAGTTTCCAACGCCGCCTGCCCTTGCCGCCCCGAACGAAACCAATCGGTCGCCATGCCCGACTTTTTCAAACCATTCGCCAAACCGTCCCCAATTAAAGGGTCATCTTCAATCAACAAAATACGCATTTTTGTATCCTTTTTAGGCTGCCTGAAATAAGGTTATATTCTACCTTAAAAAAAAACGCACATTGTGGTGTGCGTTCAAAAAAAAACAGGGAAACCATAATAATCGCCGTGTTAATGAGAAGGGCTACATAAACGGCAACTACGATGATGGCACGAATTATAGACGCTGTTTCCTTAAATAACGCTTAACGCATATTTATAAAAAGCAAGTATATTCAGGCAGCCTGAAAGCCTGCATTATGCGATAAAATACACTATTCAACAAAAAAAGGTTGCATTTATGTTTCCCAAAAAATCTTCCCCCAAAAAAGGCGATGCCAAACATTCAGGCAGCCTGAAAAAATCTGCGTCCAAAACACACAAAACGCCCAAAGATAAAAAAACAGCGTTTTCTTATGATACGCAAAAAGTGGATAAAAAATATCGCACACGCGTAACTTTTGCCACGCCACGCTATGCAATGGACGATGACGCTTGGAATAAACCGCAGGCGGTCAAAGAAAATAAAAAGAAAACAAGAAAACAAAATTTTGCCTACCCAGAACACAATGCGGTTGATAAATTTGAGCAGAAATTCAAAACGCATAAGAAAAATGCTTTTTCGGGCAGCCTGAAACAGTCGTTTGGCGATGATAATGCAGCGTATCAAAACACTCGTTCAGGCAGCCTGAATGATGATAATTTCAATCCAAAATATAAAAAATCGGCAAATAAAGCCAAAAAAATGACGCTTCGCCGTCCGAATAAGGAAATTTTGCACAAGTCGGAAAAGTTGCGGGAAATTCGTAGCGAAATTGTTAAACCCGTGCGTTTGCAAAAAGCCTTGTCGTCCGCAGGCTTAGGTTCTCGCCGTCATTGCGAAGAGTTGATTGCGGCAGGTGTGGTGAAAATTAACGGCAAAGTGGCACAATTAGGCGATAGGGTGCTGCCTGCTGATGAAATTTCTGTCAAAGATAAAGCCGTCAAACCCGTGTGGCAAGACCGCTTGCCCCGCATTGTGTTGTATTACAAACAAGAGGGCGAAATTGTCAGCCGCAATGACCCGCAAGGCAGATTAAGTGTTTTTGACCGCTTGCCGCAGGTTTCAGGCAGCCTGTGGGTGGCAATCGGCAGATTAGACATTAACACCGCAGGCTTGCTGATTTTCACCACATCAGGCGAATTAGCAAACCGCTTTGCACACCCGTCTTACGCCATAGACCGCGAATACCGTGTGCGTGTGAATGGCGAATTAACAGAACAACAAATCAAGCAACTCACAACAGACGGCATTCAATTAGAGGACGGCATCGCCCGTGCCGCACGGCTGATTGAGTATGATAACGAGGGCAAAAATCGCCGCTACGATATTGTGGTACAAGAGGGCAGAAATCGCGAAGTCCGCCGCATTTTCGAACATTTTGGCTTGACGGTTACCAAACTCACACGCATTCGCTTTGGCGTTATCGGCATTCCCCCACGCTTAAAACGCGGGCAGTTTTATGAACTCAACGAAGTGGAAACGGCGTTTGTGATGAAAGAAATGGGTATGGAAACGCCAAAGATGAAACGCAAAAGAAAGGCGTAAGGAAAAAAGTCCGATAGTTTGTATCGGACTTTTTTATTGTCTTATTAAAAAATATCAATCAAGCCGTCTTAAAATTTAATCGTCATTTAATGTTATTTTACCTACAATTTCGCTTTGTTTTTTAGCATATCGCCTAAAAAATACAATCCAAAACCCATTGTTTTAAGGAGTTTTTAGATGAAAAAATTATGGTCATTGTCTGCCTTAATTCTCTTGGCAGCATGTAGCCCAAACAACCAAGCACAACAAGCCCCTGCGGCAGAAAGCACGCCTGCCCCTGCGGTAGAACAAGCCGCACCAGCCGTGCCAAGCAACGAAATCACTGTTAATTATGCTTGCACGGGCGAAGGCAAAAAAGTGGGCGTTACCGCCGTTTATACCGCACAAGGCGATGATTTGGTTTCGGTTAAACTGTCCGCAGACGGCACAGAATATCCTGTTTTGCCACGCAACGCGAACAACAAAGACGACAACGAATTTGCCGATGACAAATACACTTGGACTGCCGATGTGGCTACCGCACAAAATGTTGTCACACAAGCAGGCAATATGCTGACCGAAAAAGGCGGCACCAGTGTTGTCAATGGCGAAACGCTGCCTACCGACAATATTATTTTCAAATACTGCGAAGTCAGCGTTGGCTTGCCACAATAATTGTCAGGCTACCTGAAAGCGTAAAACGGTGTGTTTTTTAACACGCCGTTTTGTTTTTTGGTTTTCAGGCAGCCTGAAAAATAAAAAACGGTATTCTTTTTGGAATACCGTTTTTTGTTGCTTATTTTTTACATATTGCGGCGAAAACAGCACTATCTTTGTCAAAATAGTTCCACTTACCTGCCTTTTTATCTACCTCTAAAAGTTCTGTTTCCGAAATATTATAAAGTCGTATTTCTACTGCTCTATGTCTATAATTTTTACAATCAACTTCTCTTTTCGTATGAGCAACTATCATCACACTTGGAAGCAGATACTTCTCCCAAAATATTTTATTTGATGTCATTTGTTGTTTGGCATTGGCAAACGAAATTCGGATCTATAAACATTGTGAATTCTTCTTTTTCAGTTACTTTCACCCACTCAAAAGCGTATGCCGATGACATCATAGACATAAGAACGCACAATAAAGCATATTTTTTCATAATATTCTCCCATTAAATTTTTCTGCCAGTTTCATCATACAAAATGCCGCCGCCGTTTTCTGTATTACGGTATAGGCTCACGGTTGTTTGGTCTCTCATTTGAGCGGATATATCCATAGCATATTTTTGCTTATCAATAAAATTGCTTAAATCATATTGATATTTTGTACCAGACGGACCTTGATAAATAACTTGACCTGTTTGTTTATCAAAAACTTGTTGTAGCATTTAAAATACTCCTTAAATGATCGTGAGAATTTTTCGTACAAGCGTCATTTGTCAATGACGCTTGTTAGTGTATTATACACTAACCGCAAAATTCTTTCAGGCAGCCTGAAAACTTGCTAACACTCTTTTTATATTTTCTATATTATTTTCTTTTTTAATTTGATTTAACAATAACGCAAACGGCGGATAGGACTGTTGCAATAAGTTAAGCCATTGTTTTAAGCGGGCGGACACGTATTGTTCTCCCATATTCATTTCTTGGCATAAAATGACAAAGCGGTTCAATACGGCGATGATTTTTGTTGTATCGATAGTGTCAGTAATCAACCCTTTGATTTGTAAAGCCAAAAATGGATTACGCAACACGCCACGCCCTAACATAATGCCGTCAGGCGTGCATATTTTAAGCAGGCGTTGATAATCGTCAGGCGAAAAAATGTCGCCATTGGCAATCAGGGGGATTTTAACGGCTGCCTGAATAATTGCAAACCATTCCCAGTGGGCAGGCGGATTGTACTGCTCGTCTTTTGTGCGTGCATGCACGGTTAAAGACATCGCACCGCCGTCTTTTATGGCATTCGCACAATCTATGGTTTTGCTTGTATCCCTTAACCCTAAACGCATTTTGGCGGTGAGTACAATGTTTTCAGGCAGCCTGTTTTTTATTGTAGAAACAATGCGGTAAATAAGTTCGGGTTTATCTAACAAAGCCGCTCCGCCTGAATGACGATTGACAACAGGTGCAGGACAGCCGAAATTTAAATCAATTTTTTGGGCCCCTGCCAAAACGGCAACAAGGGCGTTTTCTGCCATATTGTCCGCGTCAGAACCCAATAACTGCACGGTACACGGCACGCCTGACAGCGTTTTCGCACCCATTTTTAATTCAGGCACTTTTTTTTGCCAAGTTTTGAGCGAATGACGCGTGTGGGTGATGCGAACAAATTCGCTCACCACTTCATCAAATCCGCCGATTTTGCTTAAAATTTGCCGCATGGTAAAGTCGGCATAGCCTTGCATGGGGGCAAGAATAATGTAAGTCATTGGTTAAGTCTTTTGTAATATAAAAGATAAATAATCCGCCGCATATTATCAAACAAAAAGGGAGTTTTGACGATGAAAAAAATCACCACTGCCATAATTATGGCGATTTCACTGACTTCGGTATCGGCTTTCGCCGCCCCAAATTTTGAACAACAAGCAAGTACTGCTGCAAGCGAAACGATAAAATATCAACAACAAGCCAGTGTGGCTCGACAACAAGTAATGGACGCTTGTCGCCAAAGTAAAGACGCTTTACATAATGCAATCAAAGATTTATCGCCCGAAGATAAAAAGGCGTTTATAAAAGAATATCGCTACCAAATGCGTCAGCAAGTGGCAAAATTGGGACGCGATGACGCGTATGATGAATTTGTGTGCGGTGCAAACAAACCGCCCAAAGCCAAACGCCCAAATGATAAAAAGAAAAAAAATAAGGCAAAACAATCTGTTTTAGAACGGAGACTATCAGGTGGTGTATTAGTGCAAACTGACAAAAAATCAGCTAAACAAAACAACGGAAAAGATTGGGATGTTTTTGGAGATTTTGATGATAGCAAGAAATCAAACAATAGCATTCTAAAACCCGTAGAGGATTGATTATATGCGATAAAAAGCGGTAGAAAACTACCGCTTTTTTTGTTATTTTTTGGTTTCAGGCAGCCTGAAAATTATGAATGACCAATGCGGTACATTGCCAATGAGCCCAATAAATTTGGCAATTTATTGACGGTTTTACCATTGCTCATTACCGTGCGTTCGAGTATGCGGATATGATTTTTTTCGCATAATAAATCAAAGTCTTGCAAGGTACACCAGTGGATATTGGGCGTGTCATACCATTGATAGGGCATATTTTCCGACACGGGCATATGTCCGCCCAATGCTAACTGCAAGCGGTTTTTCCAGTAGCCAAAATTCGGGAAAGTAACAATCGCTTCTTTGGCGACACGCATGGTGTCGTTCAAAATGGTTTCGGTGTTTTTCATCGACTGAATGGTTTGCGAAAAAATCACCATATCAAAACTGGCATCATCAAAGTTTTTCAAGCCGTCTTCCAAGTTGGCTTGAATCACATTGATTTTGCGGCTCATTGCTTTAATGACTTTTTCCGTATCAATTTCAATGCCATAGCCTGTGCATTGTTTTTCACGCATTAAATTTTCTAACAAAGAACCCGTACCACAACCCAAGTCTAAAATATGGCTTTTGGGTTTAATGCGTTGGCTAATCCATTGCAAATCTTCGCGTAATTCGTAACTCATTGTTTTTTTACCTTTTTTATTGTTTTAGGCAGCCTGAAAATGATTAAATTAAATAATAAAATTATTTTTTATTTGATTTATTTTCTTCCAATTTTTGTTCAAATTTCTTTTTTAATTTATTTCTAACAAATATTTTAGCATCTTCAAAATCTTCTTGTGATGGTGTTTCTAATATTTTATTGCAATTTGGACAATATAAATGGTTAAAAGGATAATAGACATCATTATGTTCTCGTTTAGTTGTTAAATCTCCTCTGCAATAAATGCAAATAGGTTTGAAATAATCAACAAAATCAATTTTATCGTCATATGTTTTATGGTAATACCAAGTATATAATACTCCTTTATATGTATCTTCCGTATAATTAGCGTACCAACTGCTATCATTTTTACTTTCTTGTCTTTTTGTAATTATTTTATCTATTACATAAAGTAAAAAAATAACAATAATAATAACCCATACAGGTACATTAAAGTCTAAAATTGTTTTAAAAAAATTAAATATTGAACCCCATATAAATTTGATTGCATTTGTTAAATTTAATTCAGTTACTTTACTGATTATTAGTGCTGTAATCACTTGCCCAATAACAAAAAAAATACCAGAAATAATCTTATTTTCTTTTATCCAGTCAAATATGATTTTCATTTTTTGTTTCCTTTTTTATATTTACTAATATATCCTTTCAGGCAGCCTGAAAAATAATTTTATCTTTGGCAATTATTTTTTTAAACCAATCGGCGGTATTGCACCAATCGACAATATCCACTTTCCAAATTAAATCAGATTCAGAAAAAGCATTATTTAAATCTGCCATTTTTTGTGCGGATATTGGTTGATTGCCAATAATGGCTAAATCTAAATCAGAATATTTTTTTGCACTATTTGTAACACGGCTACCAAAAGCCCAAACTTCACAATCAGGAACATATTTTTGCAAGATATTTTGCACAATATTTTTTTCTTCATTGGTTATTTGAATTTGGGGCATTTGTTCTTTCCTTAATTTTTGCTAAAAGATATTGAATTTCTTTAAGAAAATCAGGCAATTCAGCAACGATTGCAATAGCCACTTGTTCATCGTATGTATGTGAAGTACGATTACGCATATCACGATATTTTTTCCAATTTTGCCAATTCCCTAATAATAAATTTTGTTGATTAGCACTGCGAATTAAATCGGCAAAATTCATTTCATCAAATTGTTCTGCATTGGCAGAAATATTTTGCAAAAATCTTTTTAAAATCTTATGGCTTATTTCATAAGAAAACTCAAATCGTTGAATTAAGCCATCACGAATAATATCCGAATTATTTTCTGCATATAACTGCAATCCTTCGGCTAATCTTTCAATCGTTTTTTCTAACGGTAAAAAAGAAAAATCAGACATTTTTTATCCTTCATTTTATTGTTTCAGGCAGCCTGAAAGTTTAATCACCTTACACTCTAATATCTCTCAAATACACTTATATAAAGTCTAACTATGTAGATTTCATTTTTAATTTTCATTAAAAAACTCTGGTTCTTCATTCCACAAATCGATTAACCACGGTTGTGGAATAAGAATTAAACGAATTTCTTCACTATATCCTTGTTTTACACGTTCTCGTCCTGTAGTATTTAAAAACGATTTTTGAACCAAATAATGTACATTACCTGAATTCTTGTTCAACCGTATAGATTTATCTTCACTTTTCAGTAATTTTAAAATTATTTCTTTTTGTTTAGGGCTTAATTTTTTATATTCTTTTTTTAACTTTTTTATTTTTTGCCAATTTTGCCATTTTAATTTAATCGGTGAAAATACATGAGAAAGGAGTATCGTAGTTATTAGTGCGATACTTAATAAAAAAATTATACCTATACTTATATAACACAAAATAGGTAATTCATTAAGGTTCATTTTTTTTAAAATATTTTCAGGAAGAAATAAAAGCAAACCTGTTAATATAGCAATGGCTATTAGCAACGGGGTTATCTTCTTGAAATTATCAAATATTTTAAAAATATTGTGGTATATATTCATTTACTGTTCACCTTTTCTTGCCTATTGTGAAATTTGTTTCCCTGTACCTTACACTTCCACATTTTTCAAATAAGTTCGCATTGCGTCTAAATATGCCGCGTCTTCTAATAAAAATGCGTCGTGTCCGAATAGCGATTCAATTTCGGCGTACGACACATTTTTGCCGTTTTGAATCAAGGCACGCACAATTTCTCGTGAGCGATCAGGGGCAAAACGCCAGTCGGAACTGAATGACACCACCAAAAAATTTGCTTGAACCTTTGCCAGTGCCTGTTTCAGGCTGCCTGAAAATTCTGCCGCAGGGTCAAAATAATCCAGCGTTTTGGTGATAATTAAATAAGTATTCGCATCAAACACTTCGGCAAATTTATCGCCCTGATGATGCAGATAGGACTCAATTTGAAAATCTTCGCCAAAGTCAAATCGCAGCGTGTCTTCTTTCAATTCTCGCCCAAATTTTAGCCCCAAACCCTTTTCGGCTAAATAAGTGATATGCCCCATCATGCGGGCAATGCGTAAGCCGCGTCGTGGTACAACGCCGTGTTCGGCGTAGCGTCCTGCGTGAAAATCAGGGTCGGTTAAAATCGCCTGCCTTGCCACATCGTTAAAAGCAATGTTTTGCGTAGAAAGTTTCGGAGAAGACGCAATCACCACCGCATGACGAATACGGTCAGGAAAATCAATCGCCCATTGCAAGGCTTGCATACCACCCAAAGAGCCGCCAATCACCGCCGCCCACTGTTTTATGCCTAAATAATCGGCAAGCATAGCCTGCGATTTTACCCAGTCTTTCACCGTTACCACAGGAAAATCCGCCGCATAGGGCTTCGCTGTTGCTGGATTTTCCGTTAAAGGTCCAGTCGAGCCGTGACAGCCGCCTAAATTATTTAGTCCCACCACAAAAAATTTATTGGTATCAATCGGCTTATTCGGCCCCACCATATTGTCCCACCAGCCCGCATATTTATCAGACGCATGATACCGCCCAGCCACATGATGATTGCCCGACAAAGCATGGCAAATCAGCACGGCATTAGAAGCGTTATCATTCAACGAGCCGTAGGTTTCAATCATTAAATCAAAGCGTGGTAGCGTGTCGCCATTTTGCAAGGTTATCGGCGTATCAAACGCTATTTTTTGGGCAGACACAATACCAATAGATGAAGATTCAGACATATTATTTAGAACACGATACAATAAAGGGCTATTATATATTCTTTTGCACGCCATAATGATACGCACCATAGAAATATTTTTATTTTTGACAATCGGCGGATTACTGCTGTGGCAGTGGCTTACGCCAAAAAGACGGCAAAACATACACCGTCAGGCAAAAATCACAGCGGCAGCGATTGTGGCTGTGGCATTGATTTTGGTGCTAATCAGAATGTTTCAGGCTGCCTGAAAGTTTTTTATATTAAAAATATTCATATAAAACCGTAAAATTATGAAATTGCATAATAATCAAAATTAGCGGACAATATCGGCTAATCTTGGGTAGCATATACTTGCTATCTTTATTATCACTTTGATTTTTAAGGATTTTATTATGGCAATCACCACGCATATTTCGGGTTTTCCGCGAGTGGGTGCGAAACGCGAATTGAAGTTTTGTGTTGAAAAATATTGGAAAGGTGAAGCGAGCGAACAAGATGTTTTAGCCGTTTCTTCACAAATTCGTAAAATTAACAGGGACTTACAAAAAGCCGCTGGCATTGATTTGGTGCCTGTGGGCGATTTTTCTTTGTATGACCACGTGTTAGACACGCAGGTTTTAGTGGGTGCCATTCCCGCTCGCTTTGGGTTTGACACTCAAAATTTGTCGATGAAACAATACTTTGAATTGGCTCGTGGCAATAAGGAGCAGCCTGCTTTGGAAATGACCAAGTGGTTTGATACAAATTATCACTATTTGGTGCCTGAATGGTCTGAAAATACCACATTCCAAGCGGTTTTGGGCAACCTGAAAGCACAAATTAGCGAAGCATTGGCAGACGGCGTTAAGGTGAAACCGACTATCGTGGGTGCGTTGTCGCTGTTGTGGTTAGGCAAAACCAAAGGGGGCGAATTTAATCGTTTGAATTTGTTAGATAAACTCTTGCCTGTTTATGTTGAAATTTTGAATGAAATTAAAGCATTAGGTTGCGAGTGGGTGCAAATTGACGAACCCATTTTGGCTTTGGATTTGCCAAGTGAGTGGTTAAATCAATTCCAAAAAGTGTATGGCGAATTAGCCAAAACGGGTGTGAAAATTCTGTTAGGCACTTATTTTGGTTCTGTCGCAGAACACATTGATTTAATTAACAATTTACCCGTTGCAGGCGTGCATATTGATTGCGTGCGTGCTCCTGAACAATTATCCGTATTTTCAGGCAGCCTGAAAGATGACAAAGTGTTGTCGGTAGGTTTAATTGACGGCCGCAATGTGTGGCGTGCAGACTTGCGTCAAGTGTTTGATATTCTTAAACCTTTGGCGGATAAATTAGGTAGCCGTTTGTGGGTTTCGTCTTCTTGCTCCTTGTTACATTCGCCACAAGATTTGGGCGTAGAAGAAAAATTGTCAAGTGAAATCAAAGAATGGTTAGCCTTTGGCGTGCAAAAATTACACGAAATAGGCACCCTGAAAACCGCTTTAAATAACGGTTTAGACGCAGTTAGTGCTCAATTTGCCTCGTCCGATAAAGCCGCGAGAAACCGTGCGAATAGTCCGCTCATTCATAAAGCAGAAGTCAAACAACGCATTGCGGCGTTACCTGCGAACGCAGACCAACGCAAGAGTGCTTTCCCTATTCGCATTAAAGCACAACAAGCGGTGTTAAACTTGCCCTTGTTCCCCACCACAACCATCGGTTCGTTCCCACAAACCACAGAAATTCGTCAGGCAAGAGCGGCGTTCAAAAAAGGCACACTATCCGCCGCCGACTACGAAGCGGCAATGAAAAAAGAAATTGCCTATGTCGTTGCCGTTCAAGAAGAATTGGATATTGATGTGCCTGTGCATGGCGAAGCCGAACGCAACGATATGGTTGAATATTTTGGCGAACAAATGGACGGCTACACCTTTACGCAATTTGGCTGGGTGCAAAGTTACGGCAGTCGTTGCGTGAAACCGCCGATTATTTTCGGCGATGTAACCCGTCCCAAAGCAATGACAGTTGCGTGGTCATCTTATGCCCAAACGCTGACACGCCGCCCAATGAAAGGTATGCTCACAGGTCCTGTAACGATGTTGCAATGGTCGTTTGTGCGTAACGACATTCCAAGAAGTCAAGTGTGCGAACAAATTGCATTAGCGTTAAATGACGAAGTTTTGGATTTAGAAAAAGCAGGCATTAAGGTGATTCAAATTGACGAACCTGCCATTCGTGAAGGCTTGCCTTTGAAACGAGCCGACTGGGACGCTTATTTAGCGTGGGCAGGACGCTGCTTCCGTTTGTCAAGCACGGGTGTTGCCGACAGCACGCAAATTCACACCCATATGTGTTATTCCGAATTTAACGACATTCTGCCTGCAATCGCTGCGATGGACGCTGATGTGATTACCATTGAAACATCTCGTTCGGATATGGAATTGTTAGATGCGTTTGTGAAATTCAAATATCCAAACGACATTGGTCCAGGTGTGTATGACATTCACAGCCCACGCGTGCCAAGTGAAGAAGAACTCACTCACTTGTTGGAAAAAGCCTTGAAAGTTATTCCAAAAGAACGCTTGTGGGTTAATCCAGACTGCGGCTTTA
>JAFWRB010000067.1 GCA_017508845.1 Neisseriaceae bacterium
CCTTGTTTTGCGAATGGTCGCCACAACGCCAAAATCATTCAAAATATCGCGAAAACGCAAAACGCTCTCTCTTTCAGGCTGCCTGAAAGGGCTATTGGGGAAAGGATTAAACGGAATTAAATTAAACTTACACGGCACGCTTTTTACCAAATCCAACAACTCTTGGGCGTGCTGTGGTTGGTCATTCACACCGTTTAATAAAATATATTCAAAAGTAATAAAATCGCGTGGGGCAAATTGCAAATATTTTAAGCACGCATTCATTAAATCTTTGAGCGGATATTTTTGGTTAATCGGCATAATTTGATTGCGAATGGCATCATTCGGTGCGTGCAAAGACACCGCCAGTGCCGTGGGGCATTCTTGGGAAAGTCGCTCCATTTGCGGAATTAAACCCGATGTCGAAACCGTAACACGGCGGCGAGATAAGCCGTAGCCATAATCATCTAACATAATTTTGAGAGCGGATACGGTGTTATCAAAATTTGCCAACGGTTCGCCCATACCCATCAGCACCACATTAGAAATCACTCGTTCATTTTTTGGGGTTACGCCCAACGCCTGATTAGCCACCCACAACTGACCGATGATTTCCGCCGTGGTTAAATTGCGATTAAACCCCTGCTTGCCTGTGGAACAAAACGCACAATCCAACGCACACCCTGCTTGCGTGGAAACGCACAGCGTGCCACGATTTTCTTCGGGAATAAACACCGTTTCAATCGCATTGCCTTGTCCCACATTCAACAGCCATTTGCGTGTGCCGTCCGCTGATAAATGCTCACGCACAATGTCAGGCGGACGAATTTCGCATTGTGTTTTCAACTTTTCACGCAAAGACTTGGCAATGTCCGTCATTGCGTCAAAATCACCGCACGCCCCCAAGTGCATTTGCCGCATTAACTGCTTGGCACGAAAAGGCTTTTCACCGATTGACTGAAAATAAGCGGTGAGTTGGGGTAAGTCGAAGTCAAGCAGATTAGTCATAGCGTGTTCGTTTTTGAATGTTTTTTTAATTGTAGCAAGATTTCTCTTGATTTTTCCGTCAGACTATTGCAACCTGGAAAACTGAAATGTCTTAATTGTCGCAAATTTAAAATACTTTCAGGAATAGTGCGTAAAAGGGAGCAATGCTGAATATCCAAATATTTTAATTTTTCCAATGTACCGATATTTTCAGGTAAAGTAGTTAAATTTTCGCAAGAACACAAATTTAATGCTTCCAAATGACGCAGATTACCTATATTTTCAGGGAGCGATTTTAAATGAATACATTGAAAAAAATTGAGTTGTTTTAGATTATGTAATTTTTCCCCAAATTTTTCAGGCAGCCTTGCTAATTTTTCACAAAACCGACAATCTAATTCTTCTAAATTTTCTAATTGTCCAATATTTTCAGGCAAGGTTTTTAACTTAACGCATTCAGTTAATCTTAACACTTTTAATTTTTTTAAATGACCCATATTATCAGGCAGTGCCGTCAGTTTTTTACAATGACTTAAAATTAAGAGTTCTAATTGTGGCAAATTCGCAATTTCTTGCGGCAACTGTGTCAGTCCGCTACCTTGACCGAAAATAGATAATGTTTTTAAGTTGCTTAATTTTCCAATAGTTGCAGGAACGGTTGTCATTTTTTTCAACCAGTCCAAATTTAAGCTTTCTAATTTTTCTAATTCGCCTATGCTGTCGGGTAATTTTTCAAAATTTTTACAAGAAGCAATGTTTAACCATTGCAATTTTTTTAAATGACCAATACTGTCTGGTAAGGTAGTTAAACCATCACATTTTTCAATATGGAATGTTTGCAAATGGTGTAATTCGCCAATACTTTGTGGTAAATGTGTTAATAATTTACATTTTTCCAAACACAAATATTGCAAATTCTTTAATAAACCAAAACTTTCAGGTAAGGCAGTTAATTCCTTGCGATTAGGAATAGTCAATTCCGTCAGACTATCCAAATATGCCAATATTTTCTCTTGGTCATAGTTGTAGCGTTTAAAATGCGGAATAATCTTTTGCCATAATTCAATATCGCTGGTAGATAATATCATTTTGCCAAACCCTATATAAAAATACTTTCAGGCTGCCTGAAAAGCGTAGTTTCAATACTTTCAGGCTGCCTGAATTTATTTTTGCTGTTACTCGTGGGGCAACAGGTTGCCTGCCCTACACATCAATTATCGTGGGCAAATTTCGGTTGCCGAGAAGAAATACGCAATTTCAATTTTTGCGTTTTCCAAACTATCCGAACCATGCACGGCATTAGCGTCAATCGATTGAGCAAAATCCGCACGAATGGTGCCAGCCGCCGCTTCTTTGGGGTTGGTTGCACCCATTAACTCACGGTTTTTGGCAACCGCATTTTCGCCTTCCAAAACCTGCACCATCACAGGGCCTGATGTCATAAATTCGACCAATTCGCCAAAGAATGGGCGTTCTTTATGCACGGCATAAAAGCCCTCAGCCTCACGGCGGCTTAAATGTTTCATTTTGGCAGCCACAATTTTCAAGCCATTGTCTTCAAAGCGGCTGTAAATTTTGCCAATGACATTTTTACCCACTGCATCGGGTTTTACAATTGATAAAGTGCGTTCAATCGCCATTTTATGTGTCCTTTTTAATAATCAAGTTGAAAGGGGCAATTTTACAATAATTCTACTGATAATTGATAAAAGATTGTTATAATAAGGCGGAACAAAAAATAAAAAGGATAGTCAATGAAATTCAAAACCTTGTGCGTCTCTATGCTTGCCTTGTCTTTAATGGCGTGTTCGGAAGGTGTACTGACACCCCAATACGACCAAAAAACGCCCATGACCATGCCTGACGCAGAAACTTTTAAAAAACAACCGTTTATATTGCTTACAGGCAGTTGGATTAACAATACAAGAGATGTTGAAATTCATATCGACAGCGTAGGCTATTTTGTGATGCGAGATAGCAGCAACGCCCAAATTACCGAACAAACAGGCAAACTAAAAGATGTCAGCAAATCTTATGCACTAAACGACTTACGCTATGAGTTGTATAACAACAAAAAACAGCCGATGAACTTGGCATTTGGCGTGCGACAACTTGATGAAAAAACACGCTATTTGGTTTTATTGGACGGCAGCACTTCCACGCCGTTTTATCCAAGTAAAGACTAAACCAACGGCAGAGTGGGCAACTTGTTGCCCACGCATTTCATTCTCGCTATTTATAATTGATAAAAAACCTTTCAGGCTGCCTGAAAGGTTTTTTCATTACACACACAACTTACATTGCCCCATAATTGGGACCGCCACCGCCCTCTGGGCATTGCCAGTTAATGTTGCCTGTGGGGTCTTTAATGTCGCAGGTTTTGCAGTGCATACAGTTTTGTGCGTTAATTTGCAAACGCGGCGTGCCGTTTTCTTCAATAATTTCATACACGCCCGCAGGGCAATAACGCGTTTCGGGAGACGCGTATTCTTTGTAATTGACATCAATCGCCCGTTCAGGGTGTGCTAACTGCAAGTGGCACGGTTGATTTTCTTCGTGATTGACCCCTGCCAAAAATACGCTGGATAATCTATCAAAAGTAAGCACGCCGTCGGGTTTGGGGTATTGAATTTGCTTGCTTTGCGATGATTTTTTCAACGCCGCCGCGTCCCCATTGCCGTGATGTTTCAGCGTCCAAGGTGCATTGCCACGCATAATAAACGCGTCAAATGCGGTGTAAATCGAACCGCCCCACAAGCCCCATTTGAATGACGGACGCACATTGCGGGCTTTGTACAATTCTTGATACAAGGCACTGCGTTTGAACAATTCACCAAATGACTTGGCTTCAACTGCGGTTTCGTAACTTTCTTGCGATTCTTGCAGCACTTCAAACACCGCTTCGGCGGCGAGCATACCCGATTTCATTGCTGTATGCGAGCCTTTAATGCGGGGCATATTCAAAAAGCCTGCGTCATCGCCCACCAAAACACCGCCTGCAAAGGACAATTTCGGCAAGCATTGCAAACCGCCTTCAATCAACGCCCTTGCACCGTAGGCAATACGGCGACCGCCGTCTAACATTTTTTTGATTTCAGGGTGCGTTTTTAGGCGTTGCATTTCTTCAAACGGCGAGAGATAAGGGTTAGAATAATCCAAGCCCATTACAAAGCCGATTAACACTTTATTGTCTTCCCAGTGGTAGATAAACGAACCGCCGTAAGTTTTTGAATCCAAAGGAAAACCAATCGAGTGCATCACCAAACCTTGTTTGTGATTTTCGGGTTTCACTTCCCACACTTCTTTTACGCCCAAACCGTAAGTTTGTGGCTGGCTATCTCTATCCAAAGCAAATTGAGCGATTAACTTTTTGCCCAAAGAACCGCGACAGCCTTCGGCGAAAATGGTTTGTTGTGCGAGTAATTCCATACCAGGTTGAAAATTATCAGTAGGCTCACCGTCTTTGCCCACACCCATATCGCCCGTAACCACACCTTTAACCGAACCGTCAGCATGATACAAAATATCGGCAGCAGCAAAACCAGGATAGATTTCCACGCCTAATTCTTCGGCTTGTTCGGCTAACCAGCGGCACAGCACGCCTAAACTCGCAATATAAAAACCGTGATTGTGCATTGCAGGCGGCACAACAGGAATTTTGAACGCCTTATTTTTGGTTAAAAACAAGACCTTATCTTCTTTGACTTCGCACGATAAAGGAGCCCCTTTTTCTTTCCAGTCAGGGATTAACTCGTTCAAATAAACAGGGTCAATCACCGCACCTGACATAGTATGAGCCCCCACTTCGGACGCTTTTTCCACCACGCAAACGGAAACTTCGCGATTTTTTTCCGCCGCCAATTGTTTCAAACGAATTGCCGCCGACAAACCCGCAGGTCCTGCACCGACAATCACCACATCAAACTGCATTTTATCTCGTTCAATGGCTTCATTCATAGCGTATTCCTTTTGCTTCATTTGTGGTTTGTAGCCCTAATTCTACCGTACAAACCGTATAACAACATAGTAAAAAAAGCTGTTTTATACCATTTCAGGCAGCCTGAAAAGTTTGAGATGATATAAAATTTAACATATTGTTAATGGAATATTCATACACTACAATTCCATTTTATCTTTTTGACATTTTCATTTTAATCAAAGAGCATTTATGAATATTAAAAAACACGCGAAAAAAATCATTTTTGCCCTCATTGTGGCAGCGGTGATTGTGGCGTTTGTGGCTTATAAGGGCAAAGACGACAAGGTGCAGTATCTGACGCAAAAAGTCGAATACGGTGATATTTCCGAAACGGTGCAAGCGTCTGGTAAATTGCACGCCTATAAAGAAGTGGAAGTGGGGGCACAGGTTTCAGGAGAGATTAGTGAGTTAAAGGTTGAAATCGGCGATACGGTGAAAAAAGGCGATTTAATTGCTCAAATCGACCCGCGTTTGGCGAGCAATCAACTGAAAACCGCACGAGCCACTTTGGATAGCAATAAGGCGGCGTTGTTGTCGCGTCAAGCGTCTTTAACGCAGGCTCAACAGCAATACAATCGCCAAAAAGCCATGTTTGCCGAAGGGGCAACTTCCAAAGAAGCGTTGGAAACCGCCGAAGCCAATTATAAAACCGCATTAGCGGCTGTGGATCAAGCCAAAATGCAAATTAAGCAAGCCGAAGTATCGATTGAAACCGCGGAACTGAATATGGGTTACACCAAATTAGTTGCACCGATGGACGGCACGGTGATTGCGGTGCCTGCCGAAGAAGGGCAAACCTTAAATGCGGGTATGAATACGCCGACTGTCATTAAATTAGCCCAGTTAGATAAAATGAAAATTAAGGCAGAAATTGCCGAAGCCGATGTTTCTCGTGTTCGTCCTGATATGAAAGCCTATTTTACGCTGTTAGGTGCTGATGACGGCAAACGCTATGAAACCACGCTTAAATCAATCGACCCTGCACCTCGTGAAATTTCTAATAATGGCAATGTGTCGGACACGACGGCGATTTATTATTACGGTCAGTTGGAAGTGCCGAACGAAAACGGCGAATTGCGTACGCATATGACGGCGAATGTGCATTTTGTGGTGAATGAAAAAGAACGCGTGCTGAAAGTGCCATCGTCTGCGGTGCGTGGTCGTGGCGGTAAAAAAACGGTTGAAGTGTTGGTGAATGGCAAACCTGAACGCCGTGAAGTCGAAACAGGCATTAAAGATGATGTGAGCATTGAAATTGTCTCTGGTTTGAAAGAGGGCGAAGAAATTGTCATCGGCAGAACAGGTATGACGGGACAAATGCCGAATGGTTTTGGTCAAGGTGGCTTTAACAGCGGAGGCCCAAGACGCAGATGACAGGCACACCTTTATTGCAGTTGTCAGATATTCGGCGTTCGTTCGATTCTGGCGGCGAGCCGATTGATGTCTTAAAAGGCATTGACTTAAC